>SLRE01000100.1 GCA_007131125.1 Bacteroidales bacterium
GCTTCCGGAATTTTGGAAGGGGATCATGGGCTTTTACGCAGTGAAGCTCCCGTTCATCACGATAAAGATCGTGGCGGTCGCTGTTGGAATGAGACCCAATGCGCACCACGCTGGCATGCACAATCACCGGTTCACTTTTTTCAATGGCGTGCTTCCGGGCTTCATACATGGCATTCATGGAGGCAAACACATCTTTTCCGTCAACATGAATAATGCGCAGGTTTTTAAAGCCTCTGAAGTTATCCGCAGCCTTGCGGTTGGCAGTCTGGTCTTTTTTAGGAACGGAAATTCCATACCCGTTATCCTGAAAGACAAAGATTACAGGAAGTTTTTCGTTGCTTGCCCCGTTGATGGCCTCATAAACATATCCTTCAGAAACGCTTGACTCTCCCTGCGAGCTGATGGCCACACCTTTGTGACCGTATTTCTTCATCCCCCGGGCAACACCCACTGCATGGAGGGTATGGTTTCCGGTAGCAGACGACACGTTGTGAATGTTCCATTCGGGTTTGGCAAAATGGTTGGACATGTGCCGGCCCCCGCTGGCAAGGTCGGTGCCTTTGGAGAGCCCGTTCAGGATGATTTCCTCTGCGGTGAGACCCGCAGAAATCACCGTTTCCATATCACGGTAATAAGGAAACATATGATCGGTTTTGCGGTCGAAGACCTGCCCCATGGCCAGCTGAATGGCTTCATGCCCCGCACAGGGAGCATGATATGACCATCCTAATGCCTGCTTCAGGTAGTTCGGCGCCTTGTCATCGAGCTTACGACCAAGGATCATCAAATAGTACCAATTCTTAAGGGTTTTCTTGTCTACAGTATCAAGTGCGTATTTTTGTGTTTGTTCTATTGTTGCAGTTGTATCCATTTTCAAAATTAATTTAAGGGTAACCTGTATTTCATTTTGTCAATTCTAAAACACCACCAACTTGGTTTTGTTTAATGAATTTTTTCACCGAAAGAAAACGCAAAGATACTCAATATTATTTTTATTTAGACTTGTTAAAAATAATAAACTATAAGGCAAAGAAATTTATACAGCTGACAGGCAGACAGTTGAAAACTCTCAGAAAAAAAGAAAATCTTCTTTATTGGGTCAGAAACAATTTTTTGATGGCTTTGGGTATCTGCTCCACCATATCCCCAGGGGTAAGACCTTCAAAACCTCTGCGGGAAGCGGCCATATCTCCTGCCAATCCGTGGAGGTAAACTCCGGCCAGGGCACTCTGCAGAGGGGAGTAGTTTTGCGCCAGCCATGCCAGTATCATACCGGTAAGCACATCCCCGCTTCCACCGGTTGCCATTCCGGGATTTCCGGTTGTATTGAAAAAGACACGCCTGTCGGGGCTGACAATGGCAGTGCAGGCACCTTTCAACACCACATAAACCTGGAACTGATGGGCAAACTCAATGGCTTTATCCAGGCGGTCGTGGTCATTGGATGATTTTCCTGCAAGTCGGTCAAATTCTTTGGGATGGGGTGTAAGAATGGTACCGGGGGGCAAGAAACCTCTCCATGTAGGATTTTCGCTGATAATGTTTAAGGCATCGGCATCCAGCACCATGGGCACGCCTGCATTTTGAATCAACAGCTTCAGGGTTCTTGCGGTTTGTTCTTCCGTTCCAATGCCGGGACCGGCACCAACGGCATTAAACGGGGAAAGGTCGCCCAAACCCGAAATAAAATGCTCCTGTTCGTCGGGTATTACCATGCATTCGGGAATGCTGGTCTGGAGGATGTCATAACCGCAAGCGGGTGCCTGCACCGATACCAGTCCGGCTCCGCTTCGCAATGCTGCCCGGGCGGCAAGCACGGCAGCCCCCATTTTGCCGTAGCTGCCCGACAGCAGCAAGGCATGGCCGTAATCTCCTTTGTGGGAAAACTTTTTGCGGGGACGGTAAAAACTGCGAAGGTCCTGGCCTTCAATTACAAAATACCGGGATTCGGCAGCTTTTATCGCTCCAGGGTGCAGGCCAATGTCCAGCAAATGCCACTCCCCGATAAATTCATCGTTGGAGGCCAGCATAAAGGAAAGTTTGGGTACCTGAAAAGTGAGTGTATAATCAGCCCGGATAATCTTTTTTGGATCGTTTTCACGGTTATCTTCACAAAAAAGGCCGGTAGGAAAATCTATGGCAACCACAACTGCGCCGGAAGCATTGATTTTACTGACAACCTCACTGAGAAATCCTTTCAGGGGACGGGTCAGCCCGCTTCCAAGCATGGCATCGATAACCAGGTCATCTTTTTTTATTTCAGGGAAGGGGTCGTTTTCGTGAAGGTCGACTTTATGCACATTCCGGACCCCAATCAGGCGTTTTTTATTTTTATTTAAATCTTCCGATGCCTTATCCGTATGCATTACTTTATAGACCGTAACCTTATGGCCGGTTCCACCAAGCATGCGGGCAATCACAAGGCCGTCTCCCCCATTGTTTCCCATCCCGCAAAAAATCCTGACTTCCTTCTTCGACTTGAGACGCTGCCTGATCCATGCATAACATTTTGAAGCAGCACGCTCCATCAAATCAATTGAGGATATGGGCTCGTTTTCAATGGTGTAAGCATCTATTTCTCTGACCTGCTGAGCATTAAGTATTTTTATCATATTTAACGGCTCCTATATTTTACCGGGAATTCAAAAAATTTTTTTACTTTTTTGTGGTTAACCGGCAAAAAAATACATCAAAATGTTAAAAAATATCCGGCAAATAAAAATTTACCTTCAAAGAAACAAAAAAATATGATAAATTTAACCCCTCGTTCCGGTTAAATAAAATTTACTACTTCTTCATTACAAATGACAGGGTAAATCCATGCATAAGCAATTATTTAACAGACTTGTATTCATACTCTTATTAAAATCCGGCCGCTTTTTAAAATGGGTTTTTGTGTTGCTGATATTTCTGTCGGCCAACAACCAAAAAGTTTTAACCAGTATACGTTTTACGGTAAAAGTACCACCTACGGGAAATACCGAGGGGGTTTTTATTTCAGGAAATTTTAACAACTGGAGTCCGAACCATCCTGCTTACAAACTTTCCAGGGTGGACGAAGGGGAATATGCCATTCAGCTGGAATTTCCTGAAGGAAAAAAACTGGAGTACAAGTATGTGCCTGGCGACTGGATGTTTGTTGAGCAGGACAAAGCAGGTCAGGACATTCCCAACAGGCAATTTACCGTTGGGGAAGAGAACACGGAAATAAGCGATGAAGTCGGCAGCTGGAAGGAACTGGATGCCGACGGAATGATGCAGGCGGTATCAAAGCCAGGTCAATACCGGGGTTATTCTGAAATTCCCTATAACGGCTGGAAACGATTTTCCCGTTATGTGGAAGTCAGGGACGGTACCCGGCTGGCAGTTGATTATTTGCGACCCACCCGCGATGGGGAGTTAAGCCCCAATGCC
>SLRE01000156.1 GCA_007131125.1 Bacteroidales bacterium
AATCAGCAAACCATACCTTTCAAAATGAGAAACCGAACCTTACTTATTTTTTTCTTCCCGGTACTGATACTTCCTTTGCTGCTGTTAGCAGGCGACAACCGGGCAAACCGGCCGTCTGGTAATTCAGAAACCCATCCTGAAGAAACCTTGTCTGAGGCAGTGCAATTCCTCAGCGAGTATGTGCAGCAGGAGTCGGTAAGTGGCAATGAGCGTGATGCCGGAAAATTCCTGAAGGCTTTTTGCAAATCAAAAGGTTTGCATGTGGAAGTCTTTACCGATGAAATAGACAGTTACAACTTTGCAGCTTCCCTTTATCCCTTGTCGGAGAAAAAACCCAATATCATCCTGCTCAGCCATATTGATGTTGTGCCCGCAGATGACCCTTCCCTCTGGACTTATCCTCCCTTTAGCGGAACTATTGCCGATGGGAAAGTATGGGGCCGTGGTTCTTTTGACAATAAGGGAGTTGCAACCATGCAGCTTTTTTCTATCCTTGGATTTGTGGAAAAAGCCGCCCACAAAGACTTACCATACAACGTAACCCTTTTGAGTGTATCGGGAGAAGAAACCGGAGGAGAAAAAGGAGCGGAGGTGGTTGTGGAAAACTTCCTGGATGAGCTGAATCCTTTGGTGGTATACGGTGGTGGGGGAGCCGGAGTAACCGGCATCAGCCAGGCATATCCCGAGCTGCCTTTTTTTGGAATTTCCATTTCCCAGAAACGCATTCTATGGTGGAAGCTCAAAGCCAATATTCCCACACCGGGACATGGGTCGGTTCCCATGGATACCTATGCCACCCGGGAGGTGGTTAAGGCCGCAAATGTTATTCTGGATGAACGGCCTCCTTTACATTTTTCTGACCAGGCCAAATCCATGCTGCGGGAGATTGGAAGCCACGAAAGGGGAATGCGGGGTTTTGTGCTTCGCAACATCGGTTTTTTCCGCCATTTTGTGGGCAATATGTTGCGGCAGGAACCCCTGGTGGCTGCATTGCTGTCCAATACCACCAACCTCACCGGTTTGAGCAGTACTCCGGGTGCATACAACCAGGTGGCTCCTGAAGCTGCTGCCAGGTTCGACAGCCGATTGCTGCCGGAAACCTCCAATGAAGAATTCCTGGAAAGCATCCGGAAAAAAATAAAAGACTTTAAAGTGGAAATTGAAGTCATCAGGCAATTCCCTGCTTCCCCTGCATCAGAAACCGGAACTTTTTACCAGGCTTTTGAAGAGGCCATCCTGCGTTCGTTTGATGAGGCCGTGGTATCTCCCATCATGTTTGTGGCCCATAATGATAACCACTATTTTCGGCTGAATGGGGTTCCTACCTACGGTTTGGTGCCTGTAATACTGGAAGACGAGATCATTGGGTCCATACATAATGTTGACGAGCGTTTTCCCATTGCCAGCCTTGAGAAGGGCATTACAGTTTATGCCGACCTCCTGGAAAGCCTTCTGATCAGGGAATAAAAAAAGCCCTCCCGGATTGCCGGGAAGGCTTTCAGATTTTATAGACGATCAGCTTATTTTATGATTTCGCCTTCGGGCAGTCCAAACTCCTCTACCATTTTGATATTCATTTTTTCCAGGGCATCCAGAATGGGATTGTAGATATCCGGGATCACGGGGATATAGACTCCTTTGACAGAAATTTGATCTTTCAGGATCATTTCCACTCCAACGGCAGCAGGAAGAGCTACGGTTCTGGCAATGGCCGTATCGGTGGCCAAAGTGCCAAAGTCGAGCATGGAAGACTTTATTACTTCTTTTTTCCCATCAGGATAAGAGGCCAGAAAAACGTGCTGCATGGCCACCATATCGCGTTCTTTTTTCCCGATCATCATTTTTTCGATCATCAGGTCCGAAACAATTTCAAAGGGTGTATCCTGCTGACGATTCATGGGTTTGTTATCAAAAACACCCAGCCACTCAAGGGCATCCATGGCGTAAGCACCGGGTTCCAGGCCAATGTGATTTGCAGCCTTTTCTTTGATGTTGGCGGGATCCTTTTCACCGATAAGCACTGCCACCATTTCCGCATAGGTTTTACCGGTGAAGTCGTGGGTGTCGTTGGTAATAAGCCCGAGAGCCTTCATGGCGTCCAGGCTTTCGCACCAGCCCGGGTAACGGAAAGTACCCCGCATCATGGTTTTGGTTTCAGGGATACCGTAAAGGTCTATGTATGGCATGCTGTCGCGGTTGGGATAGATCTCCAGTTTTCCGACGTTGGGAAAATCGACCGACAGGGGGTTTTTAAACAAGTCCTCTGTAGGCACATATACTTCTTTTCCATGGCGCAGATACCGGCCGTCGTTGTTTCCAGCCATGATCACCCCTTTGGGGCTCCATGAAAATTTGTATTTAAAAGGGTTGTCAACTGCCTCCGGGGCGGGAAGGGCACCGCAAATGCTGTAGAATTCTTCCACCTTACCATTTTTTTCATGCACATAGTCAATGATACGCATGGCCGACATATGGTCGATGCCGGGATCAAGCCCCAGTTCGTTTAGGATGATGATACCCGCATCTTTGGCTTCCTGGTCAAGGGCTTTCATTTCGGGCTTCACGTAGGAAGTGGTGACCATATTTTTCCTGTGCCTGATGCAGTGCTTTGCCACCATAATGTGATGTATCCATGGCAACAGGCTAACGGTAAGATCATGTTCCCTGATCATTTTTTCCAGGGTTTCGGTATCGTCAACAGTCCATTGAACCGAGCGGCCGTTTTGGTGGCCCTGTATCATGTCATCGGCCTTTGACTTTGTGCGCGTGGCAACGGTTACAATATAATCTCTTTCAAGCAGGTAGGTTACGATGGGTTTTACCACCATCCCTGCGCCAAGAATCAATACTTTCTTCATAAATGGTTTGTTTTTAAAGTTTTTGGTTTTACTATTTGAGATACTTTTCGATGTACTGATAATCCGGGGTAAGTTTGCCTTTGTGCAGGATCATGGCTTTTTTAATGGCTGCCGGCAATTTAACCTGTTCAAATGGCAAATCATAGTTGGCATCGGCTATGGGTTGCACAAAGCCAAAAAGCGCATTGGAAAAAGTTTCAGAGGAGTCTTTTGGAAGCTCGCTGGGCAGAATATCCACAGCCATAACCAGCATTCCTTCCCCGGTAAAACCCATGGTGGGTTCATCGGTATGTGGATTGTAAACAAACACAGGGTCTTCAATTTCGGTGCCCTTGTGGGTAAACTCAATGGAACCGTCGGGGTCGCAGGTCACATCGCCTATCACGGTGAGTTTGGGACGGCCTTCGCTGAACAACTTTTTCAGGTATTGCTTGGTAACAATGCGCGGATAGCGGGTGTCCCAATACATACAATTCATCAGCACCGTGAGGTGGGGAATGTATTTTTCAAAATCATTCTCGTATTTTTCAGGATGCTGGTAGTAGTCCTGCA
>SLRE01000267.1 GCA_007131125.1 Bacteroidales bacterium
ACCCAGTCATCCTGCTCAAACACCTGTGCATTGGCTTCACCATGCTCATAAAAATTGGTGGCCAGCAAATGGTTGTAACCCATACCATCGCTAACCAGGAAAATTATGTTTTTTGGCTTCGGAAGTTGGTTTGCAACTTCCTGTTCGGCATTCAGCTGACAGGAATAAAATCCGCCCAAAATAAAAAATGCCGCAATAAACGAAATGAACCCTGATTTTTTCATTTTCATAATAAAAGTTATTGTTAATGGTTTATAGCATTCAAAATTTGAACGGTAAAGTTACAGATTCTATTTTTGTTCAGTATACTGTGAAAGTTTAACGTTTTGTTAATCCTGTGGGGTGGAAATAAAAAAAGCCCCTTGGGGCTTCAGGTAGAAATCAAAAGTTCCAGACAAGAAATTAAAATTCAAGCCTGGCAAAGTAGAGGTAAGACTCCCACATCTCCCTGAGATAGGAGTCATTTTTCGTTTTCCGGGCATTTTTATTTCCGAAGATTGGCCCGACTGCGTCAGCAGACCTTGCTGCCCAATGCCTTTTTAAATGGCGGCTTAAGACCCTGGTCCTGGTTTTTAACTTTTTCATTTTTTCCCTTTTTTTTATTTTCCAATCACAAAAATAAAAGTTTCTCAACCAAAAATGAAATCATTTTTTAAACATCTGTTTATGTTTTTCGCGCCAGGAAAAAAAGCTTTTTCATTCAATGGGCTGAAATAAGGAAATGACGGGCCAACAATATTCTGTTGACTTTCCGGGTTAAAAAAAACCAAACAAAAATTTAATAGAAACTTAAAAAACCTTCTCTTTTATTACCTGCTAAGGCCGGTATTTTTATCAGTTTACTTCCAGTTTGTATTTTTTCATTTTGGAGTACAAGGTCGAACGGGAGATGCCAAGCTGCCGGCTCACCCTCGACATATTTCCTTTATAGCGGTCTACACATTCTCTGATGGCATTTTTTTCCAATTCTTCAAGAGATTGATTCTCCAAAGACTTTTCATTGTTCAGGCCTGTAATGCCGGAAGAATCCCCGGAGCTTAAATCCGTCATCCCGGCAGAATAATTCCTGAAGCCATTGGATTGGTGGGTGGAAATAATGTTAAAGCTGCTCATTCCGTTAAAATTCACCAGGTTTTCAACAAAGTTTTCCAGTTCCCTGACGTTGCCCGGCCAGTCATATTCCAGAATCTGGTCGTAAAGTTCTTTGCTGATGCGGGGAATGGGCTTGTCCAGCTTTTGCGCCTTTACATTCAGGAAATAATTAAACAGGGTTTTTACGTCCTGGCTTCTTTCCCTCAAAGGAGGAATAAACAATGGGATCACACTCAGGCGGTAAAAAAGGTCTTCCCGGAAAGTTCCTTTGCGTACTTCTTCAATCAGGTTCTTTTTGGTAGCAGCGATTACCCTTACATTCACAGGAACATTTTTGGTGCCCCCTATGCGGGTAACATAGCCCTCCTGCAAAACCCGCAGCAGGTTGACCTGCATGTGCAATGGCATTTCTCCAATTTCATCCAGGAAAATGGTACCTCCGTTTGCCAGCTCAAATTTTCCGGCATGGCCTCCTTTTTTTGAGCCGGTAAAAGCGCCCTCCTCATGTCCGAAAAGTTCACTTTCAATGAGATTTTTTGGAAGGGCCCCACAATTGACTGCAATAAAAACCTCCCGGCGGCGGGAACTGGCATTATGAATAGACTGCGCTAAGAGTTCTTTGCCGGTGCCGCTTTCGCCCATGAGCAATACCGTGCTTGGGGTGTTGGAAATCTTTCTGGCGTGGTCAATGATTTGCCGCAATTCGGGGCTCTCACCGATAATGTCTTCAAAAGTATAGTGGGCACGCATACCGGTATATTTGTTTACCAGGTTAAATATCTTTTGTATACCTTTGACCACCAGCACCATGCCGATTATTTTCTCATCGTTGCCACAAATGGGGTAAGCACTCAGGTCGTATCTTTCTTTGTTGTTGCCAGGCCCGGGAAGAATGGTTTCGGTATCAAGGAAGCTTTCTCCCCTTCGGAACCTTTGATAAATGTCTTTCCAGAATGGTAGCAGCCGGTCGATGGAACGGTCAATCAGTTCCTTTTTTTCTACATTCAATAAAGAACAGGCCCATCGGTTGATGGTTTTGATGTTTCCTTCAAGGTCAATGGTAATGATGCCCGAAGAAACCGACTCAATGACCGATTTAAGGTAATGAAAGGTTTCGTTGAGTTTCACCTGTGCCTCTTCGGCCTTGAGCTGGTTTTCGATGGCTCTCACGGCGGCCACCACCAAACCAAGGGTATGGGGATGGAGCAGTTCGCTGGCACCGGTAAGGTTCAGGGTGCCGATGGTTTCCCCACGGGAATTGTGAATGGGGGCAGCACTGCAGGTCCAGCGGTGGTAGGCATGTATGTAATGCTCTTTTGCGGTTACCTGCATAGGCTTATTTTCATACAAGGCAGTGCCCATGGCATTGGTCCCAATACTTTTTTCATCCATGAAAGCACCTACTATCATATTCAGTTTTTCCGACAATACAATGGTATCCGGATCGCCTTTTGAACGCAGGATGCAACCCTCGTTGTCGGTAAGCAAAATAAAAAAGCCCGAATTGGCTACTGCTTCATAGAGAATGTCCATAAATGGGGCTGCAATGTTCAACAAATATTCATTTTCGGCCAATCTTTGGTTGAGGGCCTCCCCTTTCAAAATCCGGGATGAAAAAACCCGGGATCTGTCCACACCAAATTCCTCACAGCGCTTGTGGGACCTTTTGATCATTTCGGCCTGTGCTTGTTTATCGTTCATGGTTCTGGTTTTTTAGTTTCATTTTTTCATCAGGAAATATCAAAGGGTTTTCCGGTTTAACTGCCAGCATCAACTTTTCAGGAACTTTACAGAATAAGCTTTAAAATTAAGCCAGATAGCTTTTTCGGGTTTAATATTCAGTTTTTCGAAAGATTTTCGGCTTACTGCCACCACAAAGTCCACTCCTGCCGACACCACAATTTCCATGGATGAACCCGATAGGTATACCTCTTTGACAGTTCCCTGCAGCTGGTTGACTGCCGAAGTATCCAGGGGGCCTTCAGAAAGGATGATGTCTTCCTGGGAAACCATCACAAACCCGTTTCCTTCTTCTTCCTTTCCTACAAACTGTATTTCACATGCCTTTCCTAGGATGGCTTTTTTCAAACCACTGTTGGTTCCGTTGGCATCAACCCGGCAAGGGAAAATATTTTTCACCCCGCTGAAATGAGCAACAAACTCGCTTTCAGGGTGACGAAAAACCGATTCCGGTGTGCCGGTCTGTGCAAGCATTCCATTTTCAATTACGGCCACCTTGTTGGCAAGGGTTGCCACCTCCATGTACTCGTGGGTAACATGAATGATGGTTTTTCCGCT
>SLRE01000122.1 GCA_007131125.1 Bacteroidales bacterium
AGGTGGGACTAAAACTACGACGCCTACGCTCATAAAGAGTTAGATTAAATTGATCACGCTTTGCCATTTCTAGGTAATTTTATGGCCATAAAACGGTCAACATATTTCAGGCATTGACAGGATAGAAGGTAGCAGATAGAGGTTAACTCTACCATCTACCATCTACCATCTACCATCTACCATCCAGCTTCTGCTCTCAACCCAAAACCTAAAAGGAGTTTTCAAAGCATAGAAAATCAAATAATATACACATGAACGCAGAAATAATCAGTATAGGAGAAGAGTTGCTTATCGGGCAAACCATAAATTCGAATGCAGCTTTTATTTCCAAACTTTTAAACAATGCAGGAGTTTCTGTTCGTCAGGTTACCACCATTGCAGATGATGAAGACGAGATTTTGCGTGCTTTAAAGGATTCGGCAGGAAGGTCAAACCTGGTTTTGATAACCGGGGGACTGGGCCCCACAAGGGATGATGTTACCAAAAAAGCCTTATGCCGTTTTTTTGATTGTGCACTCAAAACCGACGAGGCGGTTTTATCAGATATCATTAAGTTTTTCAAGAAGCGGGGAATAGAGATCAATGAGCTGAACCGGCAACAGGCCCTTGTTCCGGAATGTGCCAGGGTGATCCGCAATCCCAACGGCACTGCACCGGGCTTGCATTTTGAAAACAAAGGAAAAGAATTTTTTGCCATGCCTGGGGTTCCTTTCGAAATGAAAGCCATGATGAATGATTCCATTTTACCCATCATAAAAAAACTAATACCCGACCCCATCCTGATCATCCATAAAACCACCCTTACCCAGGGCATTGGGGAATCTTTTCTTGCCAGCCTTATTGCAGAGTGGGAAAACCAGCTTCCTGACTTTATTCAGCTTGCTTACCTTCCATCGCCGGGTATTGTAAGGTTGCGCCTTACGGCCAGGGGAAAAAATGAAAGATTATTAATGGAGGCCATTGACAAAGAAATTAAAAAGCTGAAAAAAATAATTCCTGAACACATCTGGGGCTATGATGGGGACACATTGGAAGGTCTTTTGGGCACATACCTCAAAAAAAGAGGCGAAACCCTTTGCACGGCAGAAAGCTGCACGGGAGGCTATATTGCACACCGCATTACCAGCATTAGCGGAAGTTCTGAATGGTTTAAAGGTTCTGTAGTGGCCTATTCCAACGAAATCAAACAATCTTTTCTCAATATTGACAAAACCCTGCTTGAAAAACATGGGGCGGTAAGCCGGCAAGCCGTGGAAGCCATGGCGGTGAATGCACGTTTAAAAATGGGGGCTGACTGGAGTATTGCCGTCAGTGGCATTGCAGGCCCGGCGGGAGGAACCCCTGAAAAACCTGTTGGCACGGTTTGGATTGCAGTAGCCGGGAAAGGCAGCATAAAAAGCCGGAAGTTTATGTTTGGAGACAACCGCGAACGAAACATCATCCGTTCGGGAGTGGCTGCCATGGGAATGTTAACGGCTTTACTCCAATAAAAAAGGGGAAGCCCGAAGGCTTCCCCCTGTTCAAAGTGCTATAACAAAACCTGTTTTACCTTGTAATCTGTACCCTTTGGGTAGTAGATCCATTGGCAGTGAGCACCTGAACGAAGTATATTCCCATTTCGTATCCACCCACATTCAACTGATACTGGTTGCTGTTCAGTGAAGTGGAGTATACAACCTTACCCAGCATATTGATAACACGCAATTCGCGCATTTCTTCGCTGGATGTAATGTTCAGCACATCCCTGGCAGGGTTGGGAAACAAAAGCATGTCAATATCCTGACTCAGGTCTTGAACCGAGGTAGGATCATACAAAGGAAGTTCCACCAGATCGCCACCTGCAGCCAGTGCTACGAAAAGTCCGAAGGCTGGGCCATCGCTGTTGTTTTCAGGAGTAAGGAAACCGGAAGCTACAATAACAAGGGCTTCACCATCCAGTTCAAGAGTCGCCAGAGGTGCCTGATAGGCAGCAACGGTTGTTTCTCCGCTGGCATCACGTACCTCAAGGATGTAATCATCAGTACCCAGCTCGAGGTATCCTGCAAAGTCACCAAAGGCAAAGTCACTGATGATCTCTCCTGCTCCAACACCGGTTTCCCATACACTTACAGTCGGGGCATCGGTGGAACCATGGAAGGCCAGTACATCGGTATTGCCGGGATCAGTAGCTTCTTCACGGCCCATGGGGTATACAAACAATCCGAAGGGCTCAACGGGATCGTAACCGGTATCGCTTACATTACCTGCAGCAACCACCACATAGGTTTCGTCTGCATCAAAGTTTACGGTAATGGGGCCAACACCGTTGTCAATTCCGGCTCCTGCAGGGGCAATCACCAGGTCGAGGTCAACACCGGCAGGAACATCCATAAAAGGAGTAGCCTGGCGAAAGCCAACATTTTCAAGGAAAAGATCGCCGTTCACGAAAATGTCTACTTCCTCAACCAGTGCATCGGCCGAGTTGTGGATGATCTGCAAACGGGCAAAATCATCTTCCTCTTCAACCAAAGGAAGTTCAATCAGGTCGCCACCTGAAGCCAGGGCTACAAACAGTCCAAATGCAGGACCATCGCTGTTGTTTTCAGGAGCAAGGAAGCCTGAAGCAACAACAACAAGGGCTTCACCATCCAGTTCGAGGGAAGCAAGCGGTGCCTGATAAGCAGCAACGGTTGTTTCTCCGCTGGCATCACGTACCTCAAGAATGTAATCTGCAGTACCCAGCTCGAGGTATCCTGCAAAATCACCAAACGAAAAGTCGCTGATGATCTCTCCTGCTCCAACACCTGTTTCCCATACACTTACAGTCGGGGCATCTGTGGAGCCATGGAAGGCCAACACATCGGTATTATCAGGATCGGTAGCTTCTTCACGGCCCATGGGATATACAAACAAGGCGAAAGGCTCAACGGGATCGTAACCGGTATCGCTTACATTACCTGCAGCAACCACTACATAGGTTTCATCTGCATCGAAGTTTACGGTAATGGGGCCAACACCGTTGTCAATACCTGCACCTGCAGGGGCTACAACCAGGTCAAGGTCAACACCGGCAGGAACATCCATAAAAGGAGTAGCCTGGCGGAAGCCAACATCTTCCAGGAAAAGATCGCCATTCACAAAAATATCTACCTCATCAACCAAAGCATCGGCTGAGTTGTGAATGATCTGAACACGGGCAAACTCATCCTCTTCTACAACCGGGGTAAGTTCAATCATCTCTCCTCCTGAGGGCAGAGCTACCCAAAGTCCGAATGCAGGGCCATCGCTGTTGTCAGCAGGATTCAGGAATCCTGAAGCAACAGCAACCAGAGCTGCACCTTGCAGATCCAGTCCCTCAAGCGGCATTTCAAAAGCTGCAACGGTGGTTTCACCGGAAGCATCGCGAATTTCCACGATATAGTCATCAGTGATCAGCTCGAGATATCCGGCAAATTCTCCGAATGAAAGATCACCAATGATCTCATCTTCTACCACTGCAGTTTCCCAAACGCTAACGGTCGGGGCATCGGTGGACCCATGGAAAGCAAGAAGGTCTGTATTGTCAGGATTGGAAGCTTCCTCGCGGCCCATATCGTAAACAAATAGTCCGAAAGGAACAACAGGCTCATACCCGCTGTCGCTTACATTACCAGCAGCCACTACCACATAGGTTTCGCCTGCATCAAAGTTAACGGTAATAGGACCAACCCCATTATCAATACCAGCACCTGCAGGAGCTACAACCAGGTCGAGGTCAACACCGGCAGGAACATCCATGAAAGGAGTAGCCTGGCGGAAACCTACCTCTTCCAGGAAAAGGTCGCCATTTACAAAAATGTCTACTTCTTCAACCAAAGCATCAGCTGAGTTGTGGATGATTTGAACACGGGCCATTTCAGGGCCAACATTCACCTCAATATTATCCACCAGCCAGTACCATGCCCATGATCCACCGTCGTTGTATTCAAAACGAACATACAGGGAGTCATTGGAAGTGAAACCATCCAGTACAATCATTTCGCTCACCGGGGTCACATCAAAAGGTCCGGAAAATCCTGCTGATTCTCCCTGGCTTGAAGTATAGGAAGCAACAGTTTCCCAGGTTTCTCCGTCATTACTTACCAATACGTTGGCAACTGAACTTCCAAGATGGCGGTAATGGTGGTCAAAGCTCAGGGTAAGGGTTCCGCCTGTATAATTTGCAAGGTCAATGATGGGGGCCTGTAAAATCGACCATACGTCATTGCCTGAGCCGGCATCATCGGAGTCAATATTTGCAAAGCTGCCTTCCATGGGCAATCCCACGTTAAAGTTATCATTGTCATCAATCAGCCATACAAAGCCGTCTCCTGAGCCATCAATAATTATCCAGTTGCTATAAGTATCGGTATCTTCAAAATCCTCAAAGAATGGAAAGTCAACCACCACCGGGTCAGGAGTTTCTTCTATCAAAGGAAGTTCAACCAGGTCACCTCCTGAAGCCAGTGCAACAAAAAGTCCAAATGCAGGACCATCGCTGTTGTCAGCGGGATTAAGGAAACCGGAAGCAACCACTACCAGTGCTTCTCCGTCCAGTTCAAGAGTGGAAAGGGGTGCAGCATAGGCTGCCACAGTGTTTTCACCTGAGGCATCGCGCACTTCCAGAATATAATCTGCAGTACCCAGTTCAAGGTAACCGGCAAAATCACCAAAGGAAAAGTCGCTGATGATCTCTCCTGCTCCAACACCGGTTTCCCATACACTTACAGTCGGGGCATCGGTGGAACCATGGAAGGCCAATACATCGGTATTGTCAGGATCAGTTGCCTCTTCACGGCCCATGTCATATACGTACAAGGCGAAAGGCTCAACCGGATCGTAACCGGTATCGCTTACATTACCGGCAGCAACCACAACATAGGTTTCGTCTGCATCGAAGTTTACGGTAATGGGGCCAACACCGTTGTCAATGCCGGCACCGGCAGGGGCAACCACCAGGTCGAGGTCAACACCGGCAGGAACATCCATAAAAGGAGTAGCCTGGCGGAAGCCAACTTCTTCAAGGAAAAGATCGCCATTCACGAAAATATCTACTTCATCAACCAAAGCATCGGCTGAGTTGTGAATGATCTGAACGCGGGCAAAATCATCCTCTTCTTCAACCAAAGGAAGTTCAACCAGGTCACCACCTGATGCCAGTGCAACATAGAGTCCAAATGCAGGACCATCGCTGTTGTCAGCCGGGTTAAGGAAACCGGAAGCAACCACTATCAGTGCTTCTCCGTCCAGTTCAAGGGTGGAAAGGGGTGCAGCGTAGGCTGCCACAGTGTTTTCACCTGAGGCATCGCGCACTTCCAGAATATAATCTGCGGTGCCCAGTTCAAGGTAACCGGCAAAGTCACCAAAAGAAAAGTCGCTGATGATCTCTCCTGCTCCAACACCGGTTTCCCATACACTTACAGTCGGGGCATCGGTGGAACCATGGAAGGCCAGTACATCGGTATTGTCAGGATCGGTAGCCTCTTCACGGCCCATGTCATATACATACAAGGCAAAAGGCTCAACGGGATCGTAACCGGTATCGCTTACATTACCGGCAGCAACCACAACATAGGTTTCGTCTGCATCGAAGTTTACGGTAATGGGGCCAACACCGTTGTCAATACCGGCACCGGCAGGAGCAATCACCAGGTCGAGATCAACACCGGCAGGAACATCCATGAAAGGAGTCGCCTGGCGGAAGCCGACATCTTCCAGGAAAAGATCGCCGTTCACAAAAATATCTACCTCATCAACCAAAGCATCGGCTGAGTTGTGAATGATCTGCACACGGGCAAACTCATCCTCTTCTTCAATTAAAGGAAGTTCAACCAGGTCACCTCCTGAAGCCAGTGCAACAAAGAGTCCAAATGCAGGGCCATCGCTGTTGTCAACAGGATTAAGGAAACCGGAAGCAACCACTACCAGTGCTTCTCCATCAAGATCAAGGGTGGAAAGGGGTGCAGCATAAGAAGCAACCGTCACATCACCAGCTGCATTGCGCACATCGAGTACATAGTCCATGGTAGCCAGCTCAAGATAACCTGCAAAATCACCATAGGAAAAATCCCCGATAATTTCACCATTTACAACGGAGGTTTCCCATACACTTACGGTCGGAGCATCGGTGGAACCGTGGAAAACCAGCACATCTGTTTCATCGGGTTCACTGGCCTGCTCCCTTCCCATGGGATAAACATCAAGGGAAAAGGCGGGAGCCGGATCATAACCACTTGGAGAAATAATCCCATTGGCAATGGCAATGTAGGTTTCATCAGCGGTGAGGTTCACCGTGATGGGGCCAACCCCGTTATCAATTCCTGCACCGGCAGGAGCTACCACGATGTCCAGATCTGTACCGGCAGGAACATCAAGGAAAGGAGTGGCTTCACGAAAAGAGAAATCGGTTTCAAATGCCGCGCCATTAACAAAAATATCTACTTCGTCAACGAGAGCATCTGCCGAATTGTGGATGATCTGGAGCCTGGCGGTTTGTGCAAACAAACTGCCGCTCATAAATATAAAGATCAATCCAAACAGCATTAATTTAAGGTTTGATTTTTTCATTTTTAAACAGATTTTGTTATCGATTAAGTTAATTATGGAAATACAACCATCTTTAAAGGTTTTTGTTTAATGGTTTTTGGTTTTTATTAAACATTTTTTGGTTTTTAATCTTTTTAATGATTTTATATTAGGGCTTTTTTTCTTATTTTATTGTTTTACAGATATTTTACTGATTATCCAAAGAAAAAATATGTTTAATTTTTTTCAAAAAATTTAAACAAAAAATTAATAATTAAATTTGCTAAACCATCAGGAAACAAGAAAAAACCAATCGGTATAGCTCAGAATGGCTTTATTGGTGGAAAAAAGAAAAGAAATCCTTTGCTTGAACCGAAAAATTTTGTTTACTTGCATAATCAAAACCAAAACTTATGGTCACCCGCTACAAGATCACCACTCTTACAGAGTTCATCATACAAAGGCAGTCGGAATACCCCCATGCCAAAGGTGCCTTAACCCGCTTGCTGAATGATATAGCCACTGCAGCCAAAATCGTGAACCGCGAGATCAATGCCGCCGGACTTGTGGATATCCTTGGTGCTGCCGGGCAGGAAAACATTCAGGGGGAAGCCCAGAAAAAACTGGATGTTTTTGCCAATGAAATGTTTATTACTGCCCTGAAGGGTGGCGGTGAATGCTGCGCCATAGCTTCTGAGGAAAACGAGAAGGTCATTTCCTTCAAAAATGAATTTTCCGAACTGGGAAAATATGTTATTGCCATTGATCCCCTTGACGGAAGCAGTAATATTGACGCCAATGTTTCCATCGGTACCATTTTTTCCATATACCGTCGCAAAAGCGAGCATGGAGGCGGCACCCAGGAAGATTTGCTTCAACCCGGAATCAACCTGGTTGCAGCAGGCTACATTATTTACGGTTCATCCACCATGCTGGTCTACACCACCGGTAAGGGAGTAAACGGTTTTACACTGGATCCTTCCGTAGGGATTTTCTGCCTGTCACATCCCGACATGAAGTTTCCGCAAAAAGCCAATATTTACTCCATCAACGAAGGCAACTACATTTACTTTCCCGAGGGGGTTAAAAGATACATTAAATACTGTCAGGAAGACGATACCGAATCCTTACGCCCATATACTTCCCGCTATATTGGTTCGCTGGTATCGGACTTTCACCGCAATTTGATCAAGGGTGGAATATTCCTTTACCCGGGCACGGCCAAAAACCCCAATGGGAAGCTCAGGTTGCTATACGAATGCAACCCCATTGCCTATCTTGCCGAGCAAGCCGGAGGCAAAGGAAGTGACGGTTTCAGGCGGATCATGGAAATCGAACCCGAAACCCTTCACCAGCGGTCTCCATTTTTCACCGGTCCAAAATGGATGGTTGAAAAAGTAGAGGAATACATGCGGGAGTTCAGTCCTGAAGAAAAAAAGCCCAAATAAGCCTGTGCTTTCATTTTTTTTGACATCCCCTTTCCTTTGAATATCTTTGCATGTTTTTTAATTAAGTTTTAAGGCTTGAAAACGGAAGGCTTCATTCAATCCTTTTCCCGAAGCGAGGAAGTAAAAAAGATTATTGAATTTTCACGGGAAGGAGGACCTGCCGCTGCATATGCCGGCGGCCTAGCGGGCTCAGCCCCGGCTGTACTGGCAGCTGCCGTTATAAAGTCATCCCGTAAATCCTGCCTCATTATTCTTTCCGACAAGGAGTCGGCCGCTTATTTTTTTAATGACCTCGAAAACCTGCTTCAGGAAAAAGACAAAAGCTACGAAAACCGGAACATTTTCCTGTTTCCATCTTCCGCAAAAAAACCCTTTGAACAGTCTGAAACCGATAATGCCGGACTATTGCTAAGGTCTGAAGTGGTTAACCGCCTTACAACCGAAACCAGGAAAACCATTGTTGTCACTTACCCGGAGGCCGTTTGCGAGAAGGTGGTCTCGAAAAAGCTCCTCAAAAAAAATGTAATTACCATCACTGCCAATGAACAGCTTTCGGTGGACTTTCTGCTGGATGTTCTGGTAGAATATGGTTTTGAAAGGGTTGATTTTGTTGTTGAACCGGGGCAGTTCTCCATACGCGGAGGCATCATCGATGTTTTTTCCTTTTCCAATGACTATCCTTTCAGGATTGAAGTAATGGGAGAAACTGTTGAAAGCCTGCGTTCTTTTGATCCTGAAACACAGCTTTCGGTAAAGCCCCATGAAAAGGTGAGCATTTTGCCTGATATTGGTAAGCTGGATCCTTCAGGAGAAACCAAGGAGTTTTTATTGGACTCCTTTCCTGCCAATACTTTGGTATGGGTGGAAGATGCTGCCCTGGCCATAGAAAAGATCCGCTCAGGAATGGAAAAGTTGCGGCAAACCCATGAGCCGGAAACTGAGGAATCCGGTTCACCGGGACCTGAAATCCTTTACACCGACCACCAGGCTTTTACTGAGTCTCTTGAGGACCATCGCCTGATTGAATTCAGGCGGCCGCATTTTTCAAAATATCAACCCGATAGCCGGACCATTGAGTTTGATTGTTCGCCACAACCCTCTTTCAACAAAAATTTTGAACTGCTGGTGCAAAACCTGGAAGAAAACACTTCCAAAGGTTTTGAGAACATAATCCTTTCAGATAATCCCCGGCAGCTCGAGCGCATCCATACCATTTTCGAAACCCTGCACAAGGGAGAGGAGAAATCTTTCCGGTTTCATTATGATGCCCTTCTGCTTTCGCTCCATGAAGGATTTGTTGATAACAGCCTTAAGCTGGCCTGCTATACCGACCATCAGATATTTGAACGTTACCATCGTTTTCGCATTCGTGACAAATTTCCCGGCAAACAGGCCCTGAGCATCAAAGAGCTTCAAAACCTGAAGCCCGGAGATTATGTAACCCACATTGACCATGGGATCGGTATATTCAGCGGGCTTGAAAAAATTGAGGTGAACGGCAAGCTGCAGGAATCCATACGGTTAATTTACAAAGACAATGATGTGCTGAACATCAGCATCCATTCATTGCACCGCATCAGCAAGTATTCCGGAAAAGAAGGCACCCCTCCTACCCTGCACCGACTTGGGTCCCCGGCCTGGGTCAACCTTAAAAAGAAAACCAGGAAAAAGGTAAAAGATATTGCAAGGGACCTTATCAGCCTGTATGCAAAGCGCAAAGCCAAAAAGGGCTATGCCTTTTCCCCTGATACCTATCTGCAAAACGAGCTGGAAGCCTCATTTATTTATGAGGACACACCCGACCAGGAAAAAGCCACCGCTGATGTAAAAAAAGACATGGAAACCCCGCATCCCATGGACAGGCTCATTTGCGGAGATGTGGGCTTTGGAAAAACAGAGGTGGCCATCAGGGCAGCCTTTAAGGCAGTATCCGACTCAAAACAGGTTGCCGTGCTGGTACCTACCACCATCCTGGCCTTGCAACATTATTATACCTTTAAAGACCGCCTGAAGGATTTTCCCTGCAACATTGATTATGTGAGCCGCTTCCGCAGCACCCGGGATAAAAACAAAGCCCTGGAAGGCCTGAAAGCCGGTAAAGTGGATATCATTATCGGAACACACCGCCTGGTGAGCAAGGACATTCAGTTTAAAGACCTGGGCCTGCTGATTGTTGACGAAGAACAAAAATTTGGAGTAAGCACAAAAGAAAAATTAAAAAAACTCAGGGTAAATGTAGACACCCTCACCCTTACGGCTACCCCCATACCCCGCACCCTTCAGTTTTCACTTATGGGTGCAAGGGACCTATCCCGGATAAACACCCCTCCTGCCAACCGATATCCTATCCTTACCGAACTTCACGTATTCAACGAGGAGCTGATTCGGGATGCTATCATGTATGAGGTTTCCAGGGGAGGACAGGTATTTTTCGTGCACAACCGGGTACAGAACATTCCGGAGATTGCCGGGATTGTGCAGCGACTCTGTCCCGACCTGCGTATTGCCGTTGGTCATGGACAAATGGAAGGGGCAAAGCTGGAAAAAACCATGGTGGACTTTATTAACGGGGATTATGATGTGCTGGTGGCCACCTCCATCATTGAATCCGGCCTTGACATCCCCAATGCCAACACCATCATTATCAACAATGCCCACCATTTCGGACTGAGTGATTTGCACCAGATGCGCGGCAGGGTGGGCCGTACCAACAAAAAAGCCTTCTGTTACCTGCTTACCCCCCCAATGAGCGTCCTGACCGATGAAGCTAGAAAAAGGCTGAAAGCCATTGAGGAGTTTTCCGACCTTGGAAGCGGATTCAATATCGCCATGCGGGATCTTGACATCAGGGGGGCCGGAAACATGCTGGGTGCAGAACAAAGCGGGTTTATCGCAGAAATCGGTTTTGACACCTATCATAAAATCCTTGACGAAGCCATTGCAGAAATAAAAGAACAGGAGTTCAAAGAAGTGTTTGAAGAAGAGGGTTCGAAGCCTTTCCTTCTCTCCGACAGCCAGATTGAAACCGACCTGGAGCTGATGATCCCCAGTGAATATGTTTCCAATATTGAAGAAAGGGTAAATCTATACAAAGAGTTGGACAATATTGAAAGCGAAACAGGATTGGAAGCTTTTGCCCGTGAGGTAAGAGACCGTTTCGGGCCAATGCCGGAGAGCGTTCAGGGGCTGTTGCAGGCCGTAAGACTAAGATGGGCCGCCCGGGAGTCAGGATTTGAAAAAGTGATTCTCAAATCGGGGATACTTATCGGGCATTTCCCTGCCAACCAGGATTCACCTTATTACCAAAGCGAAGTATTTGGAAAAGTGCTTCAATACGCCCAGAAAAACCAAAGGTCGTGCAGGCTTAAAGAAACCAGCAAACGCCTGAGCCTTACCATTAAAAATGTGGAAAACATAGACCAGGCACTGAACCTGATAAGGGAAATGCTTGCAAGAGATTAGTCTTTAGTCTTCTTCTCCCCTCAGAAACTCCTGTATGTCGCCAATGATTTTCCTGCCAAGGTTTTCGGCCTTCACCGGGCTGTCGCTTTCGGAGTAAATGCGGATAATGGGTTCTGTATTGGATTTACGGAGATGTACCCATTCTTTGTCAAACCATATCTTGGTGCCATCGTTCTGATCCGGTTTATTGCGTTGGTATCTTTTGGCCACTTTATCGAATATCAAATCCATGTTTACATCAGCGGGCAATTCAATTTTGTTTTTTGAGATATGGTATTCGGGGTATACCTTCTTCAGGGCACTGCAGGTTTTTCCTGATTTGGCCAGGTGGGTAAGAAACAGCGCTACGGCAACGAGGGCATCTCTTCCGTAATGCAACTCAGGGTAGATCACTCCTCCGTTTCCTTCACCCCCGATCACCGCATCATGCTTTTTCATGGCTTCCACCACATTCACCTCTCCCACAGCCGAAGGGAAATACCCACAATTCCTTTTTTCGGTAATTTCTTTCAGGGCCTGGGTAGATGACAAATTACTCACAGTGTTGCCCGGAGTTTGAGAAAGCACGTAATCGGCTACCGAAACCAGGGTATATTCCTCACCGAACATTTCTCCATCTTCACAAACAATGGCCAGGCGGTCCACATCGGGATCAACGGCAAAACCCACATGGGCATTTTTACTGACCACCACCTCGGAAAGTTCTCCCAGGTTTTCTGCAAGTGGCTCCGGGTTGTGAGGGAATTGGCCGTTGGGCTCGCAATACAGTTCGGTTATTTTTTTTACCCCCAGGGCTTCCAGCAACATGGGTATGGCAATTCCTCCCGAAGAATTCACACCATCCACCACCACGGAAAATTTTGCCCTGGCAATGGCATCCGTATCAACAAGTGGAAGTGCCAGAATTTTTTCGATATGCATTTCTACCAGGCATTCTTCTCTGGAATATTCCCCAAATTTTTCCACCGGAGCATACTCAAAGTCTTCTAATTCCAGATAACTGTTTACTTCCTGGCCCTGGGTATTGTTCAGAAATTGCCCTTCTTCATTCAGAAGTTTCAGGGCATTCCAGTTTTTGGGATTATGGCTTGCTGTAATGATTATTCCCCCCTGGCAGTTGAAATGCCTTACCCCAATTCCAATAGTAGGAGTTGTGGAAATGCCGGCATTGATAATGTCAATGCCCATTGCCTGCAAATTTGAAACCACAATATTACTGACATTGGGCCCTGAAATCCTTGCATCACGTCCAATCAGGACTTTAACCCTTTTCCCGGGATTGCGCTTTTTTAACCACATGCCATAGGCCCCTGAAAATTTTAAAACATCCACAGGTGACAGGCCTTCTCCGGGTTTTCCACCCAAGGTTCCCCTTATTCCCGATATCGACTGAATCAACGTCATCTCACAATTAT
>SLRE01000212.1 GCA_007131125.1 Bacteroidales bacterium
TGGTGCCTCTCTTTTTTGCGGCTTCTGCATAGGGAACTAACTTGCGAATGGGTGATTCGGGCATCATCCGCCCTTTTTCAGATATTTTTGGCATAACGGTTTTTATTATATGATTAAAGTTTAACGGTTTGCATTGTTTATGAATGGCAAAGTTGAAAATTATTTCCCTAATTACCTAAAAATATTCAGTACATCATTATTTGAAATACAGGGTGTTTAATCCGGTTTCTTTTGCCTTTCCGGTACCACTTCTCCCGAAACTTTTACCTCAAGGTTTTTTTGCCAGGCGTTGGTATGTATGGTAATGATCCGCTCAAACGGGCCGGGACGGGAAGAATCGTAGCGAAAGGTGATCCGGGTTGTTTCACCGGGTGCAACAGGCTTGGTGGGCCAGGTGGGGATCATCAAACCACAGGCGCTGCGAACTTTGGTAATGGTAAGGGGGTATGCCCCCTGATTGCTAAGGGTTATGGTATCTGTTGCCCTTGAACCCATGGTAATTTTTCCAAGGTCAACGGCGTGGCTTTCCAGCACTGCATAAGGGTATTGCTCCCGGATGGATTCAGGACTCTCATCGGCCGACAATGGGAATGTGAAAAAGGTAGCCGCCAGAGGGAAACAACATTTGGCAAGGTGCCATAAAATGCTCATGGGTTCGGTGATTGTTGGTGTTGTCCTTTTTTGGCGGCTAAATTAGGAAAGTTTTATGACAGTTTGGAAGTTTCCCCCAGAAAAAAGCCGCACCGGAAAAGCTTTGATATCACTTACTCCCGGCGCGGCTAAATGTTTCTGTAAAATGGAAATGCTACTTATTCCATACCTTCGGCAGAGGTCGGCATTCCTTTTCTTTTGTAGGTTCCGGTGTATTCTGCTTCATCCAGTACCTGTCCTTTTATGGCTGCATAAAAATCTTCCCGGTCGTTGGCCGATTCGGGAGCGAGCTTTTTCTTAAGGGCATAAACCCGGAAAACATAACGGTGGGTTTCGCCTTTGGGAGGGCAGGGGCCACGGTAGCCTAATTTTCCGAAATCATTTTTCCCCTGTATGGCCCCGTTATCAAGCTTTTTGGCAATGGGCTGCACATCCTCCAGCATATTCTCACTGGGAGGAATGTTGTAAACGATCCAATGGGTGAAAGTACTTCCCGGTGCATCAGGGTCTTCCATGATCAGTGCAAAGCTGGCCGTTCCTTTGGGGGCTTCATCCCATCTGACCATTGGCGAAAGATCATCGCCATCGCAAGTGTGTTTTACGGGAATGGTGGCTCCGTCTTCGAAAGATTTTAATGTGAGGTTAAAAGCCATATTGCTTATATTTTATGGGTTAAAAAATAAGTTTGGTGTGCTTATTTCGTGGAATAAACGGTGGTTTTCGTAAAGGTACAACCTTTTTGCCCAAAATAAAAGCAAGCGAGAAACTTTGTCGAAGAAAAGGTAGTAGAGGGGATTTTTGTAAAATCCACAGCTTATCTCTATGGCCTGCCAACGGCCGCATTAAACCCTGGCTTTGTGCTTATCGCCTCATGGAGGCTTCAATTTCCTCCGAAGTTTTGGGAAGGTGCTCCGAAAGAATTATGTTTCCATCTTCTGTGATCAGCACATTGTCTTCGATGCGCACTCCGATACCGGCATATTTTTCATAAACCGGCCTAACCTGCCGGGCAAATTCGTCCAGTTCTTCTTTGGTGGCCAGGTGGCCGAAAAGCTCATGCAGGTAATCCAGCCTGTTTTCCTGGAGGTAAAGACCGGGTTCCATGGTCATCACCATGCCGGGCTTGAGTTCTCTGCCGCGGATTTCCGGGGTCAATATGTGCTCATCGCGCTGAACAGGATCAAAGCCATAATCTCCAACATCATGAACATTCAGGCCTATGTAGTGATTTACACGGTGCTGGATGTAAAAGCGTTTTTGCCACCAGACGGTGGTGTCGGGAATCAATCCCAGCTGGTAAAGTCCATGCACCAGCACGCGGTTGGCAGCATGGTTGCAATCCAGCATTTTAAATCCGGGTTTCATCTTTTTCATGCCTGTTTCACTGGCTTTATACACCAGGTCGTAAATAGTGCGTTGTTCGGGAGTGAATTGCCCGTTGACCGGATAGGTGCGGGTGATGTCGGCGGTATATCTTCCCCGGCTGGCTGCGCCGATATCTACCAGCAGTAGTTCTCCGTCGTTTATTTTTCGGTCGTTGCGGATATGGTGCAAAATGGTAGCATTGGGGCCGGAACCAACAATGGATGCAAATCCGGGTGTCATGCCATTTTTTCCAAAAATATATTCAATATCTGCCTGTACTTCATATTCGTGCTGGCCGGGGGCCATGGTTTTCATGATCCAGCTGTGGGCTTTCCCGGTTACGGCCACGGCCTGTTTAAGCTGCCCTATTTCCCAATCATCCTTTATTACCCTTTGCTCGTGAATCAGGCTGTCGGCCTCATGAAAAACAAAGGATTGTCCTGTTTCCCGCTGCCAGTTTTCAAGGGTTTCTCTTATTCGGGTATCCCGGCTGTGCAAAAAGATTTTATCGTGGCGGCTGAAAAGTTGCGGCAGAATATCTTTTAAATCTTCCATCACATATGCCGTGTCGGCCTTAAATTTTTCCATTGCCCCTTCTGTGCCGTGCCGTTCACCGACCCACATGGCATCTGCCGGATTGCGCGGAGTTACAAACATTTGAAAAGGCTTGGGGTCTTCCGGCAGCAACACGACCAGGCCCTGGTATTCGTCAAAACCGCTCAGGTAGTAAAAATCTTCCCCTGCCGAAGCCGACACTACCAAAGCAGTACCCACCAGCTGATCCATAATTCGCTGGCGCCGCTCTTTGAAGGAGGCGGGATCGTAATCTGCTACTTCTGCCTCATGGATGTATAAATCAGGAAGCTCCCCCGGGGCCAGGCATGGCTCACTCAGGCTTTTGATGGTTAAAAAAACAGCCAGTCCCAGGGTGACAGTTATGATGAAGGTAAACAGAATTTTTTTCATTTTTCAGGTATTGCAGTTCCCGTAAAAAAGTTTTTGAATCGCTAAATTATGATTTTTTGCGGGAATGCATTCAGGAAACCGGCTTTTTGCAGGATATGAAAAAAACCATGTTTCATTCAGATTTGCTGACGAAAACAGGGATTTCTGTTTCCCGGATAACCTCTTCTGTATCGCTGCCAAAGATGAGATTTTTCAACTTTCCTTTACCCCGGCTGAGCAGGGCTACCATACCGGGTTTGTTTTTGTGGATAAAACTGCGCAAGCCATGCTCCAGGCTGTGGTTGTCAATTACATTGATGGAATAGTTTTTAACCTTATATTTTTTGGCCACTTTTTGCATCTTTTCAATGGCCTGTTCCGGGGAAAA
>SLRE01000102.1 GCA_007131125.1 Bacteroidales bacterium
CATCGCCCATGATCTTTGCCATCAATACCGGAGAAATACAAAGTGCACCGATAGGCTTACCGGCCTGATGCATGGACTTAACCGCTTTTTCAACATCCTTGTTGATCTTGCAGTCCGGCCCGTCAAAGGCAAAGGAAGAAAGGTTTTTTGCCGCACCAAACCCTCCCGGGAATATCAGGGCATCAAAGTCGGCCGCATTGAATTCGCTCAAAGCCTGAATATCGCCGCGGGCAATACGGGCAGACTCTATCAGCACATTCCGCGTCTCATCCATTTCTTCCCCGCTGATGTGGTTAATTACATGATGCTGGGGTATATCCGGTGCAAATATCTTATAATCCGCACCCTGCTTTTTGATGGCATACATGGTAAGGGTGGCTTCATGGATTTCCGCCCCGTCAAATACACCACTTCCTGATAATACAACTGCAAATTTCTTCATAGCACAATCTGTCTTTTTATGGTTCTTACTGAAACAAATTTACAAAATAAAAGACGGAAAGTAAACCGCAAGAAGGCACGACCTATTCGTACCTGAGGGAAGTAACCGGATCCTTTTCTGCGGCTTTGCGTGCAGGCATGTATCCGAAAGTAATGCCCACGGCAGCTGCCACCCCAAAGGATATCAATACCGATTCAATGGAAACAATGGTAAGGATGTCGGTAAATTGCATGATACTTCGGGACAAACCAATACCAAGGAAAATTCCTACGATACCCCCGCTAATGCTGATGATAGTGGATTCCGACAAAAACTGGAAAACCACATCGGTTTTTCGGGCCCCGACAGCAAGGCGGATACCGATTTCTTTTGTACGTTCCATCACTGAAGCCAGCATGATGTTCATGATACCGATGCCTCCAACCAGCAAGGAAATTCCGGCAATGGCCCCCAGTACAATATTAAAGATATCTTTGGTTCTTTGCTCCTGTTGCAGCAGGATTTCCGGTACGATCACTTCAAAATCCTCAACCCCGTTGTGGCGCCTTTGCAGTATACGGTGCATCAGGTCAGACGTAGCAGTAAGATGGTCGGAGCTTTCCACCTGCACCACTATGCGGTCCAGCTGATGGTAATTTTTTCTTCTCTCCTCCGAATCATTATTATTGGTGGTTTGCCTTGCACGTCTGCTGCTGCGCGCACGCTGTATGTCAGTCATGGTTAAGGCCGAACGATCGCGAAAGCGCAGCAGTGAGGTTTGTACAGGTGTATAGATCACGGTGTTGAATTCACTGATGCCTAAACTTTCCACTGCATCCTCGGTCACCAGGCGGTCTTCTACCACCCCGATTACGGTCAGCCAGTTATTGCCGGCTTTGATTTGTTGCCCGATGGGATTTTCATTGCCAAAGAAAATAGCCCGGATGTTATTTCCGATAATGCAAACAGGAGCGCCATGCTTCAGGTGGTCTTCCGAGAACATGCTTCCCTGCTGAAGGTTCAACCCAAATACCTGGAAATATTCCGGGTTAACGCCGGAGATCTTCACCGGTCTGCGGATCCCGTCTTTCATGGCAAAGGCATTGACCTCCACTTCCGGACTCACCCGCATAACGGTTGGAATCACCTCTTTAAAACTGTTGGCATCGGCAAGTGTAAGTCCCGGGGAAAACCTGCCTGCAAGCAGCTCTTCCCTTCCGCTTTCGTCAAGATATACCGGCCTGACAATGATATTATTCACACCAACCATTTTCATCTGTTCAAGTATCTCCTGCCGGGCGCCGGTGCCGATGGCCAGCATGGCAATAACGGCGGCCACCCCGAAAATGATACCCAAAGCCGTGAGCAGCGACCGGAATTTATTAGCCGCTACTGCCTCCAGGGCAATATTGAGGTTGTGAAAATATTTTTCAAGCAAGCGCATTTTGCTGCAATTTACAATTCGATAAAACGCAAATCTTCAGGGTTTGAAGGAACGGTAAGATAAACCTCATCGTCTTCATCAAGGCCTTCTTTAATAACAACCTGGTTTTCGTTACGCATTCCGGCAATCACCTGCTGACGTACCGGACGATTTTGCAACTGTTTGAAAACAAATGTGGTTTCACCTGCAGTATGAATGGCCTCAATGGGTACATACAAAACGTCCTCTTCCACATGGGTAATAATGGTGTTTTTGGTGGTCATGGCCGGCCGCAGAATGGTATCGGCTTCATTGATCCGAACTTTCACCTCAAACACCCGGGCATCCTGGTTGGGCCGCTGTTCGCCAATATTGGCCACCTCGGTCACCACTCCGGTAAACCTTTTGTCGGGGAAAGCATCTACGACCACCTCTGCCGGTTGATTAAGCCTGACTTTACTGATATCTACCTCATTAACAAAGGTTCGGGACATCATCACGGAAAAATCAGGCAGGGTGGCCACCACATTGTCCCAGGTGCTGATCTGTGAACCCACGGTCACCTTGTTTCCGTCCCATGTGCGGCGATAGATCACCATCCCGGATTTGGGTGCCCTGATTTCAAAATCATCCAGCACGGCCAGCATGTTTTCATGGCGGCGTTTTATCTGGTTAAGGGAGGCGGTTACCTCCTGCATTTTGGCTTTGGCCTGCCGCAGCCGCAACTCATAATTGTTCTGGGCCTGCTCATAGGCTCTTTTGGCTTTTTCCATGTTAATTTCGGCCTGCCGTATGGCAGAGGGAGGCTCATATTGAGACTGCTCAAGATTTACCTTGGCTTCTTCAAAATTGAATTGAAGGTTGATGAGTTCATCCCTTGCATTGCGCAACTCCAGGGTAGTATCCAGCATGGTCTGGGTAAAACTGGTTTCCAGTTTTTCCAGTTCGGTTTCCATATCCTTCAGGCGGTTGCTGATCTCCGTGCGATCAAGGGTAGCAACCCAGTCCCCTTCTTCTACTACGGTGCCCTCGGGTATTAATTCGGCAATCTGAACATTCCAAATGCCCACCGTGCGTAAACCAGATGGACCCTGAATGTTTTCAGAACTTTTGGCCTCCAGCTCACCACTGGTAAAAACGCTGATTTCAAAGTCGCCGTGCTTTACCGGCACCTTAATGGCTTCAAGTGCGCCCGGTTCGGAGCGCAAAAAATACCACAATCCCAGCAACACGACGGCTGCTAAAGATGTAATAATCCATTTTTTATTTTTCATTTTTGAATAAGTTATACTGTACCGAAGTGAAAAACTTAATACCTAAACAAAAAAGCAATTTTTTTGGTATTAACCCGCCTGAATCAGTAAAACGGGTCAGCAAAATTAAGCAAAAGCAATGCCGAAATATAAAGATAGTTCACATTTCTTGTTTTTTTAACGAAAATTTTTATTCCAAAGCCCGGTAACGGAAGAGAAAAATTCCGGAAAAGTATTTTTCTCCCGCGA
>SLRE01000124.1 GCA_007131125.1 Bacteroidales bacterium
CCATTCCGAGTACGTCACCATGAGTTATGATCCCCTTACGAGTGCGGTTTGGAATGAGGACTCCACCCATTTGGCTGCGGTGGTCTCTTCCAGGGCCTTGCGCCGGCCCGAAGGCATTTCCCGGTTTCCCGCCGGAGGACGCGCCAAATACCTCCTGGAAACTGCCTCGCTTTTTCTGGTCACTCCTGATAGCGATAATCTGAAAAAGCTGGCCGATTTTTCAGCTCCTGCCGCCTACATCGGAAGCTACTCATCGCGATGGAACGTCCGTCTGGCCTTTGTCGATTCCCTTGTGTATTTCCGCATAAGGCCCGTAGGGGGCTGGGATGGCCTGCTGCGATGGAATGCCAGAACCCCGGCTGACTCCACCAAAATCTATACTCTCTGGGAAAAGTACGACACACCCAAAAAAGTAAACATCTTCAGCGGTAATACCCAAAATGCAGATCCGGACTACTTTGAAACCCTCATTGAAAATACCCGCCCCGCCAGAATCGGTTGGGTTAGAGAACAACTTAAAAACGTGCCACTGGCCGAGCTTGATCTTGTCATCAACGAAATACACCCTAAGCGCACAGAACGCTATATTGCAGAGGCGATATACATGAAAAATCCCTGCCCGGTGGCCCGAAGGGCTGTGACTGAACAAATCATATCACGGCTGGAGAAAGAAGATATCCGCAGCTTACTGAAAAAAATGGACCGCCAGGCAGACCGGCTTGAAGGGCACGAAAAAACCCGTTATGAAAGAGGCACCCGCCATACCAGGGAAATGATGGAGCTCATGTTGAATCAATAAAAGCCAGGGGTGTTGAGCTTATCCCGCGGACTGCCTTTTATTTCACCATCAGTTTTTTTGTAACCCGTTGACCTGAAATTTCCACCACCAGCAAATAAAGCCCGCTTTTGGAAAGGGTAAGAGATTGAATAAAACCCTTTTGATCTCCTTTCAGCGAAAGCTGTTTAAGTTTCTGACCCTTGCTGTCGAATACTCTCAGGGTGGCTGCTTCTCCTGTAAGAAATTCCAGGTTGAATTCGCCTGTTGACGGATTGGGATAAACCATCAAGAGATTCTCTGCACCCGGAGAAGAAGGTACGGTATTAACATCCGGATAAAGGAAAACGTGTTGATCCACATCCTGATCAAAAACCGTGATGCTGCCCGACTCCGGAAAGTAGCCTTCTTTTTGAACCTGGAAGGCAAGGTGTTCTTCCGGTTCAACATTCTGAAATTCTGCAAGTCCGGAATGGTTTGTGGTGGCGGTACCATATCCTTCCACGGTAACGGTGGCGCCCTGTATGGGATCTTCGGTATAGCCGTCCATCACTTCGAAACGCACCCTGAAGCTGCCGGCGGTATTCAGCACTCCCTCTTCCACATACCATGTTTCCCATACACCCCCGCCTCCTTCTTCCCAGCTGGCAAGATCAAAGGTATTGCTGCCATCGGAGTCGCCAAGGATGCGATACACCTCCAAAGCTTCCTGATCATGGTTCCAGGTGAGGGGGCTGCCGTCCTCGCAAACCTCTGGCTGACGATTGCCTGCACTGATAAAATAGGCATAGTCGTCGTAGTTTGGATCGCCGAAAACCCTCCCCATACCGTTTTCGTCCACGGCTACAGCGGTGTATTCATTGACCCCAATGCCCCGGGCCTCCATCTCCCAGTTGGTGGCCATACGGGCCATAAAAGCCACATGCCGCCCTTTGCGGTCGTAACCGTCATCATGAACCCGGTTGTAGTGCGAGTCGGTAACCAGTTGTTCCAGGAACGGGATGTTCAGGAAGTCTTTCTCGAGGGTCACCCTGAAATGATAGGGGTTTTCAAGGGCTTCTGTGGACCATACCGTACCGTTTTCTGCGGAATATACCACTTCACCCAATACTGCCAGTCCTGCACTGGTTCCCCCTATGGTGATATTTTTTTCGTTCACCAGGTAATTGATGGCATCCTGCACCAGGGTATTTTTCCAGTAATTAACATAGTTCCACTGATTGCCCCCGGCAATGAATAGAGCTTCGGCATTCAGCATGGTATCGTAAACATCCTGGTTGTTGGCCTGGGCTTCGCTGGAGATTACAATGGAGGTCACTGAATTTACCGGAACCCCCAATCCCGAATACAGGTAATTGTTATAGCCGTCACTCCCGGAAGCCCGTATCACCACGATGTCTCCCCCATCGGCCCGTTCCAGGAACCAGGTCATGGCATCGTTGTTGTCGCTTTGTCCACCGGCAAGCAAAATACCCGGCAAAGGGCTAGTATTTACCGGATCATCAGAACCGGTGTGGTAAAATTCCTGCGCGAAAGAAAATTTATTGGCAATTAAGAAACTAATAATCAGTAACAAGTATTGGAGGTTTTTCATAAAGCTTTTGGTTTTCACTACACAATAAAGATAATCAAACTTTTCAAGGCGGGAAGGGGGTTTAAAAAGTAAGAGGATTTGAGGGGCGAGTGAATTATTATGGTTGCTTTTCCGTAAATTTGCTGTTTACCAAATAAGGATGATATTATGGAAAAGCTTACCAAAATTGTGGCCACCATTTCCGATCTGAAATGTGAACCGGAGTTGCTGCAGTCTCTTTATGAGGCAGGTATGGATGTGGTACGCATCAACACAGCACATCAAAACCCTGATCAAACCCTTAAGGTGATGGAGAACACCCGTAAAGTATCGGCCAAAATCCCGTTTATGCTCGATACCAAAGGACCGGAGATACGTACCAATGATATGGAAACGGATCTGGAGGTCACACAGGGCCAGCTCATCAAATTTGCCGGCAAGCCCGGGGTAGCATCCACCAAAGATTGCATCAACGTAAGTTACGAGCAGTTTGTAAATGATCTGGATGTGAACAAAAAAATTATGATAGATGATGGGGCCATTGAGCTGACGGTTGTTGAAAAGCATCCCGGTTACCTGGTTTGTCAGGTCAACAATAGCGGTGAGATCAAACCGAGAAAAAGCGTAAACCTGCCCTGCACCTCTATCAGCCTGCCCGCATTGAGCGAAAAAGACCGAAAATATATTGATTTTGCCATTGAGCATGATATGGACTTTATCGCCCATTCATTTGTCAGGAACAAGGAAGACATACTGGAAATCCAGGAAATTCTTGACAGACATCAAAGCCTCATAAAGATCATAGCAAAAATTGAAAACCAGCAAGGCATCGACAACATTGATGAGATACTTGATCATGTGCATGGCATCATGATTGCCCGGGGCGATCTGGCCATCGAGATTCCTGCCGAGCGCATACCGGTGGTGCAGGCCGAATTGATAAAAAAATGCATCCGCAGAAAGAAATCTGTGATTGTGGCTACCCAGATGCTGCACTCCATGATCAAGAATCCACGTCCCACCCGGGCCGAGCTCAGCGACATCGCCACAGCCGTATTTTCAGGAACCGATGCCGTGATGTTAAGCGGGGAAACTGCTTTTGGGAAATACCCCCTGGAGTCGGTTCAGTTCATGACCAAAACCGTTAGAGAAGCTGAAAAAGGCCGCTCTATAGGACTTGAAGGAAAGGTAATGCCCCACGACAACCAGGTGTCGGTATTTCTCTCCAGAACAGCTGTGCGCTCCATAGAAAAACTCAATACCAAAGCCATCATTACCGATACCGATACCGGCAAAACCGCCAGGTACCTGGCCGCTTTCCGGGGCAGGGTGCCCATTTATGCACAATGTTACGACAGCCGGGTAATGCGCGAGCTGGCGCTCACTTACGGGATAGTGGCCGACTACATGGATGTGGAAACCTCCAAAAAAGATTTCATACGCGCTACCTTATGCCGCTTACTCGACCGTAAAGAAATACAGGAAGAAGACCTTATCCTGGTGCTGGCCGGAAACTTTGGGAAAAAAGCAGGACCTTCCTTTGTGGAGATCAGTACGGCCCGCAACATGCTCTCCGACCAGGGAGCCCTGAATCCAAGAAACAAGCTGTGTGATTAAATCTTCCTGCCATGAGTGCTGAATTGAAAAAAACCTCCAAAGAAGAAATCAGGGAGGCCATCCGCCACCACCAGCGGGAGTTTCTGTTAAAGGTCGTTGAGGAGATGTACCCTGCAGACATTGCAGAAGTAATGGATGAGCTTAACCTTGAAGAAGCGAAATACCTTTATACACTCCTGCAGAAAGAGGAAGCCGCTGCAGTACTCATGGAACTTGAAGAAGATGTCAGGGAAAAGTTTCTTACTTCATTTTCCACCCAGGAAATTGCCCGAGAATTCATCGACAACCTGGATTCTGATGATGCGGCAGACCTGATCAATGAATTACCGGAAAACCTGCGCGAGGACGTACTTGAGCATGTAAAAGACCGCAAGCAGGCCCAGGACATTGCCGACCTTCTGGTATACCCGGCCAACAGCGCCGGAGGTTTAATGGGAAAAGAACTGGTGAAGGTCAATATCAGCTGGTATGTGGTTACCTGTATCAGGGAAATGCGCCGTCAGGCCGAGGAAGTGGAAAATGTTTACACCGTATATGTGGTAGACGACGACAATGTGCTCAAAGGTTTGCTCTCTCTCGAAAGCCTTTTGATCGCCTCACCAAGGGACAAAATCTCCAAACTTTACAATCCGGATGTTATTTCGGTTAAGGCCACCCGGACGGGCGAAGAGGTAGCCCAGATCATGAATAAATACGACCTGGTGGCCTTGCCTGTTATTGACCAGCTTGGCAGGCTGATCGGGCGCATCACCATTGATGATGTGGTGGATTTTATCAAAGATGAAGCCGAAAAGGATTACCAGCTCATGTCGGGGATCAGCCAGGATATTGAATCTTCCGATAAGGTATGGGAAATTACACAGGGCCGTTTGTTCTGGTTGATCGTTGCCTTGTTTGGAGGGATCATTGGCTCCAGGGTGATCGCCAATTATGAGGAACAGATCAGCATCAATCCTGAGATGGCCTTTTTCATGCCCCTGATTGCTGCCATGGGCGGTAATGTTGGCGTGCAGTCTTCTGCACTCATTGTAAAGGGGCTGGCCAATCACTCCCTTACCGGGGGGATCATTTCCAAGCTTTTTAAAGAAATTTCTGTAGGGGTGTTGAACGGGCTGGTATGTTCGGCAATTCTGATGAGTTATAGCTTCTTCTTTGCTCCCTCTCTTGCACTGAGTCTTACAGTAAGCACCGCACTCATGACCGTTATCTTATTTGCTTCGGTTTTCGGCACCTTTGTTCCACTGGCCCTTAACCGCCTGAAAATCGATCCTGCCCTTGCCACCGGGCCATTTATCACAACCTCCAACGATATCATCGGGTTGTTTATTTATTTTATGATAGGGCGGTTGATGTACGGGATTTTTGCCTGACAAGAATCCTTTTCTATTTCCAGCTCATGGTGTTGAGCATATGCCGGATGTCTTCCTCAAGAAATTGAATAACGGGGGCAAGCGAGTCATTGTTGGGAGTAACATTAAAATACAATGCCCCTCTTAAAAAATGGTCGGTACTGTCGGTAACATAAAACTGTATAGGTGAGGCCACTTCGGAGCCCCTTAAGTGGTAAAACATACCATACATTTGGCTTTCCTCATCAATGATGAGCTCATCCCGAATTGCCGTAGCCTTGGGTATGTGTTTGTTGGCAAAACTCCGGGCATCCTCAAAGTATTCCCTGAGGTCATCGCGGCTGTTCACCTCTTTATAACTCAAATGAATGGCCCCTCTGAACTGTGGAAAAGTAAGGTCGGCCCAGTAAGGCTCTGCAAACTCACGGGTATCGGGTTCGAATCTTGAATATACCGGACGTTCAAAGGCATAAGGAAAAATGCTGTCAAACTTTACGTACTCTTTCTCAGGAAGATCGATACGGAAAAACCCCCTGGGTTTGGGGCTGTGCGAATCGGAACAGGCAATTAAAAAGGCAAGCGACAGAAAGAAAATAATTTTTTTCATGATATATATAACTCCAGGGTTTTTTTAGGCCCTAACGGTTAACCTTTACTTTTATTCTTTTGATGCGGCGATTGTCCACACCCTCCACCTCAAAAACGAAATTTTTAAACCGCAATTGTTCTCCCTTTCGCGGAAGTTCCTGCTTTATTTCCAAAATAAGCCCTGCAAGGGTATCAGCTTCTCCCCTGGATTCCGAAAAAACATCCTCCTCAATACCGGTGATCTTGCAAAAGTCTTTCAAAAGGGTTCTTCCCTCGAATACATAAGTTGAGGCATCAATCTTTGAGTAAATGGCCTCTTGTATATCAAACTCATCATTGATCTCTCCAACAATCTCTTCCAGAATATCCTCAAGGGTAATGATACCGGAAGACCCTCCATATTCGTCAACCACAACCGCAAGGTGAATCTTTTTCTCCTGAAACTCTTTCAGCAGGTCGCTGATTCTTTTGCTTTCCGGAACGAAAAAGCAGCTCCGTATAAATTCCTGCCATTTAAAATCGTCTGGCTTTTCAAGGTAGGGCAGCAGGTCTTTGATATACAAAATCCCCTCCACGTTGTCAAAACTCTCCCTATAAACAGGGATGCGGCTGTAACCCGCCTCCTGAATTATTTTCAGGAGCTTTCGAAAAGGGGTATTGATGTCCACAGCAACCACATCCATCCGCGACTTCATGATTTCCCGGGCGTAAATATTCCCGAAGCGAACAATACCCCTCAGAATGTTTTTATCCTCTTCTGATGTGGATTCATCGGCAGTGATTTCAAGGGCGTGCGAAAGCTCATTCATGCTGATGTTGGGACGCTTTTTGGCCATGCGCTTGTCTATCATGTTGGTCGACTTAACCAGCAAAGAGCTCAGCGGGTAAAATATCCTGCGCAAAACAAACAAAGGGAAAGCCATCATGGATGCAAAACGCAGCGAATGATAAGAGGCATATATTTTGGGCAGTACCTCCGCAAATACCAGAATCAGGAAAGTGATCAATACCACCTGAATCAAAAAACCCAGAACGGGGCTGTGGGCAAAGTCAAGCAGCACTGAAAAAACAAAAGCAGAAAGAATAATAAAGGCAATATTAAGTACATTATTGGCAATCAAAATGGTAGCCAGCAGGCGTTTGGGTTTTTCCAGCAGATTGAGCACAAAGCGGTCGCTGCTGAATTTTTTCTTCTTAATGCGGTCAATCTGGTTATGGGTAAGAGAAAAAAAGGCAACTTCCGACCCTGAAACAAAGGCTGACATTACAAGCAGGGAAATCATGATGAGGAAACCTACCAGGATCTCCGGGGAAAGTTGATTGAAAGTAAGAAAAATGGCTTCTACGGATGAATAAGGTTCAGGTGAATCTTCCAAGATTTTCCAGGGCTTAGTTTAATGCAAAATTAAAACATTTTTATGCATTTCAGAAAGTTTTCCGTTTACAAAAGAACAAGCTTCTGAAAAAAAGTGTCTGACAGTTAAACCCTTAAATTTTGGCTACTGCATTAAAATCCGGAAGTACATTATTTCGTATTTTTGCAAAAATCTATTGATACATGAACCCCGGGAGCTTCAGCCAGCGCATAATTTTTCCGGTTTTTATCCTTTTTTTGCTTTCGGGTCTTTTTATGCCCTTGCATTGCAATGCATCTGCCATAAAGGCTTATGAAGCAAGCGGCAGGGTGATTGACCGCCAAACCGGGGAGCCCCTGGCATTTGTAAATATTCGGATCAGCGGCACCCGCAGCGGGGGAGTGACAGACATTGACGGGTTTTTCAGCCTTTCCCATTCCGGGCCCATCGATGCCCTTCTGCTTTCTTATGTGGGCTATTATGAAAAAGTGGTAGAACTTGATGAGCAAAAAACCGGGTTGGTTATCAGCATGGAACCCCGGCCAATCCGCCTGCCTGAGGTTACCATCCTGCCGGGCGAAAACCCTGCCCACCGAATCATCAACAATACCATTGCCAACCGGGACCGAAACAATCCCGAAAACCTCGGCTCTTTTTCCTATACTTCATACAACAAATTCATATTTACCGGGGAGTTTGATGATGGAGGGGAAACCCGGCCCGCCCCCGGAACCGATACCATTACCGACCGCCTGAGCCGTTTCCTGGATAAACAGCATTTTCTTATCATGGAAAGTGTAAAAGAAAGGAAATACCGCTACCCTGGCCGCAACAACGAAACAGTGCTGGCTTCGAGGATTTCAGGGCTGCAAAATCCTGAATTTGTATTGCTGGTCACCCAGCTGCAGTCTTTTTCCTTTTATGATGATTTTATCAACATTTCAGGCAATACTTACCTCAGCCCCTTGTCACCCGGAAGCACCAACCGGTATTTCTTTCATCTGGAAGACACCATTTTTTCCCAGCCATCCGACACGGTGTATATCATCTCATACCGTCCTTCCAGGGGCCGCAATTTTGAAGGCCTGGAGGGCCTGCTTTATATCAACACCAATGGATGGGCCCTGCAAAATGTGATTGCCGGCCCCGCCGGTGAAACCGGGAATACCCGCATCAGGATACAGCAAAAATATGAACTCATCGAAGGAAAGCGTTGGTTTCCAACCCAGCTCAATACCGACTTTGAATTTCTGAACATCACAGAGCTCAGGAACTTTAAAGTGATTGGGATGGGCCGAACTTACCTTGAGGACATTAAGCTTGAGCCTCCCCTTTCGCGAAGGGACTTCTCAGGATTTGACGTCACTTTTTCACCGGATGCTTCTGTAGCCGCCGATGCCTTCTGGAACCAGTTCCGTACCGATACCCTCACCCGGAAAGAACGAAATACTTATCATGTTCTTGACAGCATAGGAAAAGAACACAACCTTGACCGAAGGGTAGAAAACATCGAAGCCTTGTTTGACGGGAACCTCCGAAGGGGAATTTTAGACATCAACCTGCTTCACCTTATCGGGTACAATAAAGTGGAGGGCTTTCGGCCTGGCTTCGGTGCAGAGACCAATCACCGCCTTTCTCCTGTTTTAAAATTCAATGCCCATGTGGGTTATGGAATAAAAGACGATGTGTTTAAATACGGAGGCGGGGGCAGCATTCGCCTGCACAGGCTCAGCGATACCTGGATGGGATACGATTACCTTTATGACAGGGAAGAACGGGGAGGCTCACAGTTCCTGAAAACAAGAAACCTTTTCGACCCGGGCAACCTGCGGTCTTTCTTTCTTGGCACCAAAGACATTACTGAACGCCATTCGGCCTGGCTGCGCTTCAGAACATTGCGCAACGCCCTTACCATAAAAGGGTTTGCTGCAACGGAAGAAGTAACCATTGAAGATGGCTATCGTTTTTTGCCGGCCATGGAAAAGGATGAAATAATTGAGGAAGAAACCACAAAGTACCGTTTTTTTGAAACCGGCCTCAGGATGCGCCTTGCCATCGGCGAACAATTCATCCTGACCCCCAACCGCATCATGGTTTTTGGAGATGATGTGCCTTTGCTGCATTTAAACATTGCCAGGGGATGGGATGATGTAATGGAAGGAGAGTTTGATTACTGGCGCATTGAGGCAGGGTATTCCCGCAATTTCAGGTTCAGGATGGCAGGCAGACAACAATGGAACCTCAGGGGAGGATGGGTTGAAGGCGAGGTTCCATGGTCCAGGCTTTTTACCGCTTCCGCCTCATACCGCAGATTTGCCATTTCAGTACCCCAGTCTTTTGCCACCATGCGCATGGACGAATTTGCCTCCGACCGTTACATTGCACTTTTCTGGTACCATAATTTTGAAAGACTGCTGGTCAACCGCCCGAACTTTAAACCCCAGTTCCTTCTGCTCACCAACATCGGCTTTGGCAGCTTCAGCAACGGGCATCAGCACCTTAACGCAGGCTTCAAAAGCATGGAAAAGGGTTATTTTGAGTCGGGAATAGCCGTTCTGGATTTGGTTGGTTCAGGGTTTTCGAGTCTTGGTTTTGAGTTTATGCTGCGCTACGGGCCATATGCAAAACCCGACTTTGTGGATAACTTTTCCCTGAGGCTGAGCTATGCTTTTTTCTTTTAAAAAAACTGGCTCAAAAATATTCCGGAATCTCCTGCATTTTAATTATTGTCTTCCTCAAACCATTCGGCGAAAGCGGTGGAAGTTTCATGCAGGCGAATGGAATGAAGCCTGATTCCTTCAGGGAGGGCGGATTTGATTTTTTTGGCAAAATCGCAAACCATATTCTCGCAGGTGGGCTGGTAAGGAACAGCAGTTACTTTCCCGAACATGCTGTTGTTTTTTGCCATCTGTAAATGCGGGGTGTGGGCATTTACCATTAAGGCATGGTCAAAAGGCTCTATAATCAATTCATTCACAATGTTTTTCAATTGCGAAAAATCTATCACCATTCCGTGCTTGGGATTTTTCAGGTCATTAACCGGACGACCTTTTATGGTAACATAAAGAATGTAGCTATGCCCGTGAATATTGCGGCATTGCCCATCGTAGTTCCACAAGGCATGCGCCGCTTCAAAGCGAAATTGTTTGGTAATTCTTACCATGGGTTGATTTGCCATAGTTGCTTAATTTAAATACTTCAATTGCCCAGGTTGATGGTATAATTATAGGTACGGCCTTTGCCTGATGGTTTTTCCGGTGTCTGGTCTTTAGGGGCGGTCTTTTCTTTGGAAGCCCCGGTATAACTCATCTTAAGTGAGGCCTTTCCGGAGGCCTGCCGTAAGCGAAAAGGGATTTTGATTTTATTGTTGGTGGTTACCCTCACTCCCCTGTTTTTTACTGCCTGGTATTGCAACATGCTTACCAGCCTGAGGGCTTCCTCATCGCAGCCATAGCCAATTCCTTTTTCAACCTTTGGGTCGAGCACCTCCCCCCTGCCGGTTACCTTGAATCTTATTATTACATCCCCTTCTATTCTTTTCTCAACGGCTTCTTTGGGATATTGCAGGTTCTCTTTCAAAAACTGTTTCAGCAATTCCTTACCACCATCCAAACGGGGAAGTTTTAAAAATTTTTTCCTGGACTTTTCCATAGGAAATTCTTTCCTGAAAGATACGAATAAATCCTAAGAAGTTTGCTTAATAAAATCAATGGCATGCCGGTTGAAAAAACCGGGCTGGTCAACATTGCAGACATGCCCTGACCGGGGAACCGTTTTCAGGGTAGCCATTTCGTTGTTATCCACCAGTTCTTTCACAGGATTAAGAAAAAGGTGGTCTTCATCACCCATCATATAAAGGGTAGGGATGGGAGGGTTTTTCTCGCCGTGATACCTGAGCAGTGGGTTCACATCGCGTAAAAGTTTAAACCAGCGATTGATTTCCCTTTGGTAAATTTTGCGCGCATCCCGAATAAACAAATAACGGCTTTCTTTGTGCCGCCGGCTTGGCATAAGGATGCGGGCAAAAAGGCGGTATAACCACATAAAAGGCAATACCGGTTTAAATACTTTGGCAACCCATACCAGAAAACGGGAGCGGAAATTCAGGCGGGTTATTGCACCGGCCAGCACCATGGATTCTACCCGGCTGGGTTGCATCTCGGCAATAACCCTGATAAGGATGGTGCCCAGGGAAATCCCAATAAAGTGGCTTTTTTTGATGTTCAGGTGGTCCAGTACTTCCAATACGTCCCGGCTAACGTCTTCAAAGGTATACCGACTGCCCATATATGCTTCGAACAGGTCGCGGGAACGCCCGTGCCCGCGAAGGTCAACCACCAGGACATTGAAGTGTTTGGAAAAATCCCTTATCTGTTTGAACCAGATGATAGAACTCCCGCCAACACCATGGATAAAGGTAACCCATGGTGCATCGGGGGATTTATGATAAGTTTTATAAAAAAGGGTGCTACCGTTTTCTTTCTTCAGCTCCATTCAGTCATTTGCATTAAAGTTTAGAGGGGCATGGTGAGGTCAAAATCGACCCGCAGGCGTTTTTCTCCGTCACGTTCCAGCCGGTAGGTAAAGGTGGTCATGTTTTCATCCATTTTTACCGTCCAGAGGTTTCCTCCACCGTCCTCAATCAATTCTGCCGTATAGTCGTCGGCGGGGAAATGTTGTACAAAAGCTGTGCCGGTATCATCGGCATAACCTCCATACAGGGTTTCTTCTTCGGGAGTACCATCAGGATAGCGGTGGTCATGGCGAAACCTGAGCATGCCGTCTTCAACCAGGAATATCCAGGTACGGGAACGGTCTTCTCCAACATGAAATGGAATCTGTATCTGGGTGGCCTCGCAAACCGCCACATGCATAATCAGTTCTTCATCTTCCCATCCGCTGGCATGGTGGCTGCGGTAAATCTGCTCTCCTTCAAAAGACTGACCGCATAAGCGGGCCAGGTTGTTGAAAAAAGCCTGCTGCTCCTCTGAAACCAGCATTCCCATGGCGGCCTCAGGTGCATCGGTGGTATCGTCAACAGGTTCGGTGCGTGGCCCGCATCCGGCCAAAACAAAAACTGCAAAAACAAATAACAATATATTTCTGTACATAATAAAAATAGGTTAGGATTTCAAATAAATCAGACCTTACAAAGATAATAAATGAAGGCGGCAATCAGGAATTTTTTTGACTTTCATTCATACCATTTGGCAAATAAAGCATTAAAGTTTAGGAATTCTATTATTTTTGTAGCCATTCAAAACACAAAACCAACACCTTATTTATTATGAAAAAGAATTTTGTTTTAATGTTAACCCTTTCTGTTTTTTTATTTTCAGGGTTAACAAACAGGGCAAACGCCTGCACCAATGTATTGGTATCCAGTGGTGCCAGTGCCGATGGTAGCGTTATGATAAGCTACCTGGCAGATGCGGGGGGATTTATGGACCCCTTGTATTATTACCCCGGAGGAGAATAC
>SLRE01000085.1 GCA_007131125.1 Bacteroidales bacterium
GGCAGGGGCATCCTGGTAAGGCTCTGCAATGACCATGTAGTCGCCACGGGAGCGGATCACCGCCCCGATGCCGCCGTATTGCCCGGTGGTCATAAACCTTACGTCTTCAATTTCCGACTCGGGAATAAAGGTGGTATAGGGATCAAGGGAGTAAAGCATTTCGTCGATGCCGGTTTTGATTACCTCCGAAGGATTTACCTCATCCACATAATTGGTAACCAACTCCTTGAAAAGGCTGGAAAAGATATCCAGGTTCTTGACAATTTCAAAATCCTTGCTTCCGAATGCGGTCAGCCCTATCAAAGCCCCTGTAAGGGTTGTTATAAACAGGGCTTTCCGGGTTTTCCGGGTTATTTTTCTGAGCATGTTCATTGCTTTAGGTTTTTGTTTTCAAAAGTGATTTTTGGAGGGACGGGATCAAACCCGCTGCCACCCCATGGATTACAGGAAACAAACCGTTTCAGGGTCAGCCATCCGCCCCTGAAAGGCCCGTGGGTCTGTATTGCCTCCAGGCCATACTGCGAGCAGGTGGGCGCATAGCGGCATGTGGCCGGCAGGTAAGGAGATATGGCTCCCTGGTAAAAACGGATCAGGCCCGTCATGATCAGTGTCAGTATTTTTTTTATCAATTTTAGAAATACCATCTGGTATACTAATGCATTTTATTTTTCAACCGGCTGCTCCCTGCCGGCGACCTCTTCCTTAATTTTCTGTAAAATTAAAAGGATTTTTGATTCTATTTCGTCGTATGACAGGATGGTGGGTGCCACATAGATCAACCCAAGCAGGCAAAGCTTGTCCCTGTCTTCCAAAAACGAATAAAAAGAGGATTTGTTTTTTCTGTAAGCTTCTTTAACAAGTCTTTTGGTTTTGTTGCGTTTCACCGCCAGGCGGAAGTTTTTTTTGGAAACCCCCACCAGGCATTTTGCCGGGTAGGGAAACAAAGCCTTTTCCGGCACCTTCTTCAAGGGCCAGGAAGGATTTTGCCTTTGGCGGATGGGCGGCTGCCCTATAGCCGGGCCCTCAAAGATCATGAGGCTGCGGGGAAAAAAGATTTTTTCCAGGTCATGATCCAATAAATGGTAAAACACCCTGAAAGGATATAGCAGAAAACTGTTTCCTTTTTTAAACAGCAAATCCCTGAGGCGAAAGTGGCAAAGGCGTTCACTTTTTTTGAAGTTGTTCATGGTTCAAAATAGTGCTTTTGCCTTTTGGGTAAATAAAAAGGCTGTTTGGACAAAAGGAGGGAAGATTACTTTTTCTTTTGTTCCTCCATGTATTCCTGTATGGCCATTACCATTGAGGGTGCCGTGTCGGTAGGGGCTTTGATTTGCACTTCAAAGCCTTCTTTTTCAATGACCTTGATGGTGGCCCTGCCAAATGCGGCAAAAACCGTATCATCCTGCCGGAAGTCCGGGAAACTCTTTTGAATGGACTGTATGCCAAAGGGGCTGAAAAACACCAGCATCTGGTATTCGGAAATATCAAGGTCGCTCAGGTCTTCAGGAACCGTGCGGTAAATGGGTCCGGAAGCAAAATCTATCTTGTTCTGCCTCAGCAGCTGTGGAATCTCCTTTTTATGATGCTCGGCGCAGGGGAAAAAGAACTTTTCGTCCTTGTGCTTTTTGATCACGTCCAGCAAATCCCTGAAATGGTTTTTCCCGAAAAAGATCTTGCGTTTCCTGAACTGAACATACTTCTGAAGGTAAAGGGCAATGGCTTCAGAAGTGCAGAAATATTTGGTCTGGTCTGAAATCTCAACGCGCATCTCCTCGCAAAGCCGAAAAAACTGATCCACCGCATTTTTGGAGGTGAGGATTATGGCAGAATAATCTGCAATGTTGATGCGGTTTTTCCGGAATTCTTTCGCACCTATACTCTCTATTTTTATAAATTTCCGGTAATGGATATTCAGGTTGAACTGTTTGGCAAGTTCTGCGTAAGGTGACTTGTCGTTTTCCGGTTTTGGCTGCGAAATTAAAACATTCTTAATTTTCAAGGTGCCTTCTCCTATTGTTTTGTTTGTTTTTGGTTTGAATATCTTTATAATCCGGTGCTGCCCGGTATACTGAAATAATTTATGCCTGCTTTTATTATAACCAGTAAAGGTGCAATTTCAACGGCACAAAGGTACAAAATTAAGTAATAAACAGAGAATCCTGCTTCGTTATAACCCATGAAGGTGCCCCGTATAACCTTTACCAGGTTGGCTGCCACCACTAAGGCCCAGCCCAGGATGATGCCTGTTGCCGTGGGGTTGTAAATATTGTAGGCCACAATGGGCAAAACCGCCAGCCCTGTAAGCTGATTAAACAAAAAAATGTTTTTCAGGTAAACAGCATTGGTCCGGCTTGTTTTGAAAACCCAGGCCAGGAAACCTGTAAACAATGCCTTTAAAGGGTAAAACAACAACAGCAGCAAAAAAATGATCCCGAATACCAGCTGGGGCTTTGGCTCCCCAATTGCCGAAAATGCCTCCGTATAGTTCAGCGTCTGGAAAAACAGCAGGGAAACAACCAGGATAAAATTTAAAAACAAAAGGTAGGTAACGGTTTCATTGAAAAAACTCCCGTCTTTTTCCATCAGGCTGAAGTGACGGTTGGCAAAAGCCGCCCGGAAAAATTGCTGCATGCGGCTCCGGAAATAAAACCTGGAGAGTGCAATCAGGAAAAAAGCAAGCACGATGATCCAGAATAACCAGGCTTTGCTTTCTGTCTTTTCAATGGGCTCGGCCTGCCCGGTTGCCGGCAACAGATGCGGTGTTCCGTAAAACTTTTCACTGCTGGAGATTTCCGCTTCGGCAGGACCCATAAAAACTTCAGCGGTATCGGCAGGCAGGAGGCCTTTATCATATGCGGCAAACGCAAAACCCTGGAAGGGAAAAAACATCAGGAAGCAAATGTAAAAGACCCCGATTCGAATAACCTCTTTTGCCATTTTGCTTTTTTTTGCAAAGTTAAGGGTTTTTAATTTTTAGAATTGTTTTGATTGGGAACATGTCATTTATTTTAATGTTAAAATATTAACAGGTCTTTTTTGATGCCGGCAGTATTCCGATCAAAAAAATAACGGTTTTCGTTTTGCCTGAAAACAAATTAATTATAATTTTGCTCCCCGTTGAACATCAATTATTTCAGTAAAAAAAAATCAATCCCAAAACATGAAGCTGCTGGATTCCATCAAACAAAAAGCCAAAAAAGAAAACAAAACCATAGTATTGCCCGAAGGATCGGAAGAACGAACATTGAAAGCGGCCAATATTATCCTTAAAGAGGAAATCGCCCGCCTTATTTTGCTTGGAAACCAGGAGCACATCATAGAGAACGCAA
>SLRE01000248.1 GCA_007131125.1 Bacteroidales bacterium
ACCTATACCGTAACGGTAACAGACAATAACAACTGCAGCAATTCCGCATCTACCCTGGTTGAACTGGTTGAAATACAAATTGATTTGGTAGAAGTAGTGCATAATACCTGTTTTGGAGAAGAAAACGGCAGCATCACAGTAGAAGCTTCCCAGGGTAATCCCCCCTATTCTTACGACTGGAGCAACGGACAATCAGGCGCAACCATTGGCAACCTGGCGGCAGGCATTTATACCGTAACGGTAACGGATGCCGGCGGATGCCAGGCTACCCTTGATGTGGAGGTTAATGAAAATTCTGAAGTGGTGCCCATGATCACATTTAAACAGGATCTGTTTTGTCATGGAGATGAAAACGGTTGGGCAGTGGCCCAGGCCTCAGGCGGTACTCCCGGTTATTCCTACCTGTGGAGCAATGGAAGTACCTCTTCCACCGCCATGAACCTTTCGGCCGGAGTATATACTGTAACCGTTACCGATGCCCTGGGTTGTACGGGGGAAACATCGGTTGAAATTTTCGAACCGGATGAACTGATAACTTATGTTACAGAAAAACAGGATGTGAGCTGCCTTGCAGACGATGACGGATGGGCCACTGTGGAAAGTGTTGGAGGAACACCGGATTATTCCTATCTGTGGAGTGACGGGCAGGAAGGCCCAACGGCAACCAACCTGGTTGCAGATGTGTACATGGTTACTACCACCGACTTTTACGGATGTACTACCGAAACCTCTGTTACTATTGATGAAGCAGAAGATATTCAAATTGACTTTACCGATATTCAGCACCCCTCCTGCTTTGGATATGATGACGGGGAAATTACGGTAATTCCCTCGGGTGGAACTCCCGATTATTCTTATTTATGGAGCAATGGAGAAACCACAGCAACCATCAGCGGCCTGGAAGCCGGTATTTACCAGGTAACAGTAACCGATGCCATCGGTTGCCAGGGCGAAGGAGAAATTGAACTCATTGACCCTGACCTTTTTGAGGTAAATGTGGTGGAAGTCGAAAATGTCTCCTGTTATGGAGAGGACAACGGCTCCATATTGGTAGAAACCGTTGGTGGAACTCCTGATTTTACCTATGAATGGAGCCATGGTGCAGACGGTCCCCTGGCCGACGGACTTACGGCAGGGATTTACTCCGTAACCGTTACCGACCAGGAAGGATGCCAGGCCACAGCAGAGGCAGAAGTTACCCAGCCGGAAGAGCCCCTTGACCTGAGTATTGATGCCACTCATAATGAATGCTATGGGGATGAAAACGGAACTGCAACCGCCATAGTTACCGGCGGAACCCCATTTGACAGCGGGGAACCTTATTCCTACCTGTGGAGCAATGGCGCCACTACTGCAGAAATTTCCGGGCTGGAAGCCGGAACCTATTCTCTGACCGTTACCGATGCCAATGGTTGTGCCATTGAGGACAGCATAGAAATATTGCAACCCGATGAAGAATTAACAGCCAATGCAGGTCCCGACGAAACCATTTGCAGTGAAGACAATGAAGGCTCTTGGGTTCTGGGAGGAACCGACCCCTCCAACCCCACCGCAGATGGCGGAGTACCTCCTTATTCCTATCATTGGGAAGCTGTTCCTGAAGACCCATCCCTTTCGGGACAGGAAAACCTGGAAAACCCGGTTGTAAGTCCCACCCAGGAAACCACATACACCCTTACGGTTACTGATGACAATGGCTGTACTGCTGTTTCAAGTGCCACCATCAATCTTTGGCCCACGGTAGTGGCTGATGCCGGAGGTGGTGCAGAAGGAATGGTGTTTATTTGCCAGGGAGCTACCATCAATCTTGGAGGAACCCCTCTGGGTATTGGAAACACAGGATATTACCTGAATGATCCCGACACCGACCCTGCCCAGTTTAATTACCACTGGGAGAGAATTTCCCCGGGAGGCATCACTTTTATTTCTGATGAACCCCATCCCGAGGTCAGCCCCACCGAAACTTCTACTTACAGGGTCAGGGTTACCGACCAGGGCGGAGACAATTGCGAAGCCTATGATACCATTGTGGTGGAAGTTCTTGACCCCATTGTGGCCGAAATCACTCCTGATACCGCAATCTGCCATCCCGGCAATAACCCGGATGATGTTATGCTGAGTGCCAACATCAGCGGTGGATCCGGTGATTACAGCTTTTACTGGAGTGCCGATCCGGAAGATCCAACCCTGGTTGGACAGGAAAATGAGTTAAACCCTGTGGTCAATCCATTTGTCACCACCACTTATACTTTTGTGGTAGAGGACCTGCAGGGCATTGGCTGCGATATAAGCGAGCAAACTGTAATTACGGTATGGCCGGAAGTTTTTGCCGATGCAGGTGCCGACACCACCATTTGCCACCCTTCAGGAAGCGGTGCATTTATTCTTGGCGGTGACCCCACCGCCTGGGGCGGAAGCGGAAACTTCGACTACATGTGGAGCTCAGTACCGGAAGACCCTTCGCTTGAAGGACAGGAAGATCTTGCCAACCCTGAGGTTAATCCCACACAAACCACAACTTATACCGTTTGGATAACCGATGAGAATGGTTGCCAGCAATATGATGAGGTGGTCATTGGCGTTGGTGAGGAATTACTTGTTGATGCAGGAGAAGATTCCGATATCTGTCATCCCGGAAACGACGGTGAATTCCAGCTGAATGCCACAGTGTCGGGCGGTTCAGGAAATTATACCTATTCCTGGTCGCCGGAAGAAGGATTGAGCGATCCGCAAATTCCCAACCCTTTGGCTACACCTGAAACTACCACAACCTATGTGCTCACCGTACAAGATGATCAGGGATGTTTTGCAAGCGATGAAATAACATTGACGGTTCTTGACCTTGTCACTGCAGATGCAGGAGAAGACCAGACCGTTTGCCATCCCGATAATTTTGGGGAAGCAAATCTTTCTGCAAGCGGAACCGGTGGCAGCGGAGTATTTGAATTTTACTGGACAGCAGAACCGGAAGACCCCTCACTTTCCGGTCAGGAAAACCAGCAAAACATTACTGTTTCTCCAACAGAAACCACAGTCTATACCGTGATGGTAACAGACCAAAGCGATGCTGCCTGTTCGGCCATTGATGAGGTTACGGTATTTCTCAATGATGAGCTAACTGTTTCTGCAGGGGAAGACCTTGTGATCTGCAACCCTGAGAACGATGATTCGGGAGCACAGCTTCAGGCAGTGCCTTCGGGAGGTTCCGGAGATTTCATATTTGAGTGGAGTCCGGCAGATGGTTTAAGCAATCCCAATATTGCAGACCCGGTGGCCAATCCGGAAACTTCAACCACTTATACCGTTACCGTTACCGACAGCGCAGGCT
>SLRE01000185.1 GCA_007131125.1 Bacteroidales bacterium
CGCTCTCAACTCCAAGCGAACGGCTCGCACCAAGCGTTCATGACCAAAGCGATTTCGTGTCGGTCCATCGCGCCGACCACGCGTGGGATCCGAAGGATTAGCCTGGCAAAGGCTTGATGTCCGGATGATTCCCAAATGCTGCGCTCCCAGACAAAGCGTCGTCCCGATTCCTTCTCATAAGTTCCGAGCGTATTTCCTGCCAGCGTTCGTGCCGAAGGATAACCCGCACCGGGATTTTCTCGATTCCAAGGGCCCTTGCAATAAAGAATCGGTGTACCCCATCCTCAAGGAAGATCTCCCCGCTTCTCCCGATTGCCACTCGGATCTCGCCGTACACTGCAGGTAACAGTGCCTCCCGCAGGCGAGATCGGCCGGCCCTCAATATCGATTGCGGAATCAGGCCATTCTCCCGTATGGAGGCGATGAGACCCTTGATCTTCTTGCCCTCGGCCGCCAACTTCTCAAGCGACCGCACGCGGGTCCGAAGGCGATTCCGGTATACACCAGTTTCCTCCCATTCAATACCATTGTGAATCATTTGCTCAATCGCTTTGTACAACTGAAATTCTTCGATACGAATCAACCCCTCGATCGTAGGCCCTGCGTGATCATAATCCACGACGTCGGACCTCACACATAAGTCCCAATCTCCACCGGCTACATTTGTGCCGAGTCTTCGAGCCCCATTGAAGATCGGTTCTTTTTTCAAATTGATATCTGCAGTCTTCACCCAAACCACTTTTTTTGGATCAGGGCGATATCTGCCCCAGAGGACTCCATAATAGAAATGGCGAACATGGGCACGTACGATAGATGCCGGCAGAACGAGATGATCAAGGGCCTTGTTTCTCTGCAATGCCCGCATTAATCACCCCACGGGGGCAGGATTTCGGTTTCCACATGCCAACGTGATACGCATCGCCGGAAACGTTCGCGGGAGGACAGGGAAACCCTACGCTCCGCGATCTCGCGCCGGGTCGAAACCGGAATACATGCTGGCGGCCTAGGGCACCCGGATCTATGTAAGCGCCAGAAATTTCCAGCTATTGCGCCGCCACGCAACCCTGTCCAGCGTTTACCGAGTCCAAGGCGCTTCCCCTCAGGCAAGGTTCCCCGCTGCCGCATCATAGGTTGCTTGCGGGGAGTTGCCAGCCGCGCCCAATGCGGGGTAGAAGAACGCCGTTGATTACGTAGCTGGTGGACCACCTGAGCCCCAAATATCGGTAGACATTAAGCACGCGAGAAACGAATGATTTGTCGGCATTTACGACTTGCCGAGAAAGGAGGCCCCGCTCGTCCAGCCTGTCCAGGACTTCGGCCATTTCGGCCCAATCGACAACGGGCGGGGCGTTGAGTCTGTAAAGTGCGAGTTTTTTATGAATGATTCGCATCTGGAAATGGACCGCAGCATCAATAACACCATCACCCGCGCCGTAGCGCTGTCTAAGTGCCGTCATCGCCTCGAGAACCGGGACGCGGGTGGTGAACCACTCTCGCTCGGTCCCAGTCTTCGTTATAGAATCTGGATTCATAAAATAGGCGTAATAGACATCCGGCAAACACAAAACGTTTTTCGCCCTAAGGAAGATTTCTACGCCAAGAATCAGATCCTCACCTCGGTTGAGGCTTTGGTTGTAGTAGACCATTCCCCCGGTAAGTTCGCGTCTCACCACCTTCGCCCAGCAACTCTTAAAGAAATGAGGCAGCAAATCAGGCTGCATGGGGCCAAATTTCTCGGTCTCGACCTCCTCAACGACGCGTTCCACCCGATCCGGTCCGGCTCGGACGTAATTGAACATAATCACGTCGGGTTTTTCGGACTGAAGTCTTTGGAACAGGGAGGCTAATGAACCCGGGAGCAACCAGTCATCCGAGTCGACATGCATGATGTAGCAACCCTTTGCTGCCTTCATGCCGCTTGCTCTCGCTGCCGACAACTTCCTGTTGTTCTTGTGCGTCAACACAACCAGGCGGGGTTCCTGGGCTGCGTAGTCACGCAACAACTCCAGACTTCCATCGACAGAACCGTCATCGACACCGATCACCTCCAGCTCGCCGGGGAACCGCTGGGAAAAAATAGAGTCCAGGCACCGGGTCAGAAACCGTTCGACGTTATAGACTGGAACTACAATCGAGAGGTCCACTTGGGGTTCCCTTGGAAGGTAACGGGCCTAAAGATACTGATCCTCTGATCGGTGGCGTTGTCTTGTGATCGACCCGATCCCATGGGTTCCCAAAAACATTACAGCCACGTCATTCAGGAACGTTCTTGTGCGTCTCTCAACTCCCCGACCCTACCGCAACTCATTGTACTGGTTGAGTACGGAGGCAGACCAGGTAGGTTGGTGGAATACCCGACCGTTCCCATGATGAGCGGTGTGTCAGCGCGAAAGGCTAAGCAATGATGCGCGAGAAACAGCAGAGGGAAGGGACGAAGGTCTGCTGCTTGGCGCCGAACAAGAACGGCAGTGCTCGCTTGCGGCGGGGCCGGAAGATTCGAGTCCTGCGCCGGCGAGCGAATCCAGGTCGAGCTCCGGGGTTGCCGCGGTTGTTTTCTGCGGTGGTCACAGCGTTGTTCCAACGCTCGGACAGCCAAGCGCACCAATCACAGTGCGGTTGACCTTCTCCACGTCGAACTTCGCCTCCGCCATACGCCGCGAGGCCGCACCAAGCGGCGATGACAGTGCAGGGTTTTCCAGAAAGCGAGCCATCGCAGTGGCCAACGCTTCTGCGTCGCGCGGGGGCACAAGGAAGCCATTAACGCCAGGGTCGACGGTATCGCGGCAACCGCGCCAATCGGTTGTGACGATCGGTTTGCCCATGGCCAAGGCCTCGAGGATGGACCTCGGCACCCCTTCGAAGTAATAGCTCGGAAGCACGTAGACCTCCGCCCGCGCCAGGAACGGGCGCACATCCGGCTGTTCCCCCAGATACTCGATGCTCCCCTCGCGCTCCCAGCCCGCTATTTCCTTACCGCTGATCGCGCTCGCATCGTGATCGAAGGGGCCAATGAGAGTGAATTTCGCATCGGGAAACCGTTCCTTCAGAATTCGCGCGGCCAACGCGTACTCGCGGACCCCCTTTGCCTCGATCATCCTTGCGATCAGGAGAAAAGAACCTTTGACGACTTCACCCCTGCCGCACACGAATTCCGAGAGGTTTACGCCCGATCCGTTCGTACGGATCGCCTGTTCGCCCCGAACCAGTCGCTTTCGCACGAAGTAGTTCAAATCGTCATCATTTTGAAAAAACACGCCGTCGTTCCGGCGCATCGCAACCCGGTACGCGCCATGGACTGCTGGTAAGAGCACCCGCTTCGTGAAATC
>SLRE01000257.1 GCA_007131125.1 Bacteroidales bacterium
CTACCGAAACTTTGATCTCTCAAAAATTACCAAGCCCGAAGCCGAAGTAAACGATGTACCTGCCGGATTGGAATTTACCCTGAACAAGAAAGAAAAATAAAAATCCCTCTGCAGCCCATATCATACCCAATGTTACTTTTCATAATCTAATTGGTTTTCCGGGTTCTTCTGAAGTGGAGGACCCGGGTTTTTTTGGGCGGCAAAACTATCTCAGGGCTTTATGAACGGCAATCATAAAACATTTGCTGGTTCCGGTAGCACCGGACACTGCGTCAACCAAAGGGCTTTGGGCTTTTATTATTATTTGCGGGGTTTCCCTTGCTTCATAGCCCCATCCGGCCCTCAACCTTTCTGTTTCAACTTCAATTATCTGCTGATCCTTCAAGGTAACCTTAACATCTACCCGGAGAATAAAATCAGAAAAGCTCCCTGAATAAACCCCATCCGGTTTTTCCGAAAGATCAGGTATTGTTATTTCCTGGTAGGCTTTTTCAATGTTTTCAGCCATCTTTTGGTAACGCATCCTTCCCATAAAGGCAATGGTTAAGACCAGAAAAGCAACAACAATCCAAATTGTTGATTTTTTTCTCATAAAAAACCTTTTTAAAAAGTTCAGGATATGTTGATAATAAGCTGGTTCTCTTTTAAAACAGCAGGGTAAATAGCCAGAGGCCCTTCAGCAGGTCCCTTTTTAACCCGGCCGTTAAGGCCATAAGTGGCTTTTCCAAAGCTGCTGCACTGTATTTTTTCTTCCCCGTGCTGGTAATTCAACTCCCTTCCGGCATGGGTGCAGCGGTCCGAAAAAGCCTTGAAACTACCGCTTTCATGGTGAATGATCAAAAGCTTTACCTCATCCCCCTCATGCATGAGGGACAATTTTCCGGATCCGCCGGTTTCCTGAAGACAATCGATCATTTCCAGGTCAAATGTCAACAGGTTGCCTTCAAGGGCATAAGTTCCCTCGGGTATTACGGGAGTTTGGGAAACCCCTCTAATCATCGAACAAGCATTCATTCCTGCCATTCCGGTGCAGGCACAAACGGTTGCTACTCCGAAGGTTTTCAAAAAATCTCTTCTGTTTGTTTTCAGGCTCATGTTTTTATTCCTTTAGTGAAATGAAACTTTACGAAAGAAAATTATCACCGAAACCATTCCGACCACGACCATGGCAATAAAAGCGGTCATAACAATAGAATTGTAATCGGCTTGCCGCTTGATTATAATGCCAAGAAAGGCCCACATAACCGCAAGACCTTGAAAAGGGTTTTCAAGTCTTATAATGGCCAGGGAACTGATAATTGCTCCGATGGCAACCATAATAATGGCCCATACTTCCTGTGAGATTCCCCATCCACCCCAGTTATAATTAACCAGCAGGGCCGTGAAATTGGCAATGGTGGCAATACTGATCCAGCCAAGATAAATACCGAAAGTGATACGGGTAATTCCCATAGGAAAAGGTTTCAACACCAAGTTGATGTAAATCAGGGTAATCAGCAATCCCACCATGATCAGCATCGACAGGGGCAGCTTTTCATAATGCCATGCCAGGATCCAGCTTGCATTCAAAATACAGCTAATGGCAAAAGCCCATCCAATGGTGGCATTGAGGTATTTGTTCTCTTCCCGCAATTGAACAACAATAAAAACCAGCAACAAAAGATAAATAACTCCCCAGATGGAAAAAGTGATTCCGGCCGGGGTAAAAAGATTGGGATACTGGGCGGAAAGTTCTCCTGTGGTTTTATTGTTGATGGGAAGTGCATTGGCAAGATAATTCATGAAAACCATGAATACAAAAAAGACGATGTTCAGATATTTTAATGGCATGGATATAGATGGTTTAGTTTAGTTGTTCTAATTTTCACTCATAGGTATCCAGGCTGTTTTGGCTTGTATCCAGCAATTCAGCACTGTTTTTGGGTTTAATTCCATGGCCGAATTTATAGGCCCACTGCCGTGTAAATTCGGCACCAAACAGCAGGATCATGGCCACATACGATGCCCATATCAGGATAAGGATAACAGCTCCTGCAGCACCATAGGCAGAGGCAGGATCGATTCTGCCGAAATATATGCTCAGACCGTACTGCCCTAAAGCAAAAAGCAGGGCAGTAATGAATGCCCCTACCCAAACCGATCGCCAACGAATAATGGCATCGGGAAGGAACTTAAACATCAGGGCAAATAATGTGGTCACCACCAAAAGAGATACAGCATAGCTGGTTAAGGAAAGCACAGGGGAGATCAATTCCGGCCAATGGGTTTTTAGCCAGCCTCCTAAAAGAGAAACCAGGGAATTTATAAGCAGAGAAAGCAAAAGAAGGAATCCTATGGATAAAACCAGCCCAAAAGAAAGCAAACGGTCTTTAAGGTATTTTAAAAAAGCCTGTTTGGGCCTGGGAACAACTCCCCAAATGCGATTTAGCGACAACTGCAGATGATAAAATACCGTAGTAGCCCCAAAGATCAAAAGCCCCAATCCAACCCAAAAGGCTATCCTGGAAGAGCCAGGATCTGCTGCACTTGCAACCATGGATTCTATTACCCTGGCGGTTTCTTTTCCTACTATATCCGCAATCTGCCCCGATAATTCTCTGGAAACGGCCTCTTCACCAAAAAAATAACCTGTTATTACGATAACGATCAACAATAAAGCGGGAAGGGAAAAAATAGCATAATAAGCCAGGATCGCACTTTGACGCCACGGGCCAGCTTCATTCCAGCGAATGGCTGTGTTTTTGACAACCTCCCATAAGTCACGGGCAAAGCTTTTCAGGGAATGGGCCATAAATCTGGATTTTCAGGTTTTGGTTGGAGAAAGGCCCCCATCCTTAACGGCAAAAATAAACCTTTTGCTGAATAATCAACCAGATTTACCCCGGAAAAATTGTCTTTTATCTGACAAAATAAATTTGAGAAGTCTTAATTTTCTGCTCAGGCCACTGAAGGCTGTTCCATTTTGTGGTCGGAAGTGGTATGGAAGGCAATGGAAGGAAACATCTCTTTGGCAGACTTCAGCGCCCACTGTGTGTCGGCCAGGAATACCGGTTTGTTTTCCTTATCCCAGGCAATATTGGAAGCTTTGCGGTGGATAAAACGGTCCAGTTCCTGCTGGTTTTCGCAGGTAACCCACAATGCCTTAAAATATTCCAGGTGGCGGTAACCGCATTTGGCACCGTATTCATGCAGGAGCCTGAACTGAATCACGTCAAACTGCAACTCACCAACCGTGCCAATGATTTTACGGTTTCCGGGCTGCTGAATGAACAACTGGGCAACGCCTTCTTCAGAAAGCTGCCTGATGCCTTTCTCCAGTTGCTTGGTTTTAAAGGGGTCCCGGTTGAGAACTTCCCTGAAGATTTCCGGGGAAAAACTTGGAATTCCTTTGTATTGTAAGTCTTCACCTGTTGTAAGGGTATCACCTATCTTGAAGTTGCCATTGTCAAAAAGTCCCACTACATCGCCCGGCCAGGCTTCTTCGGTCAGTGTCTTTTCATTGGCCATGAAGGTGGTGGGGTTGGCAAAACGCAATTTTTTTCCCAGACGCGGGTGATAGTAAAATTTGTTGCGTTCGAATTTTCCTGAGCAAACCCGCAAAAATGCAATGCGGTCCCGGTGATTGGGATCAAGGTTGGCATGAATCTTAAAGATAAAGCCCGACAGCTCTTTTTCGGCGGGCATTACTTCCCTGGTTTTGGCCTGCCGCGGGGCAGGGGAGGGCGCAATTTCCAGGAAGGTCTCCAAAAGCTCCTCTACTCCAAAATTGTTGATGGCACTTCCAAAAAATACCGGTGCCAGCAAACCGTCCAGGTAAAGGCTTTTGTCGAAATCTTCGTAAACGGTATCTAGCAACTCTTTGTCTTCTTTGAGTTTTTCGGCATATTCCCGTTCAATGTATTCGAATATCCGCTTGTCGTTCAGGTCGGGGATGTGGGCTTTTTTACCGGCTATTCCGGTTTTGTCGGCTTCAAAAAGGTTCAGTTCCTCTCTGTAAATGTTGTATACCCCCTGGAAGGTTTTCCCCTGGCTGAGTGGCCAGGATAATGGCCTTAGATTGATGGTCAGCTCCTTTTCCAGCTCATCCAGCAACTCAAAAGGGTCTTTGCCCTCACGGTCCATTTTGTTGATAAAAATTATTACCGGGGTGCTGCGCATCCGGCAAACTTCCATCAGTTTTCGGGTTTGTTCTTCCACACCCTTAACACTGTCCACCACCAGTATTACGCTGTCCACCGCTGTAAGGGTGCGATAGGTATCTTCTGCAAAATCTTTATGCCCGGGGGTATCCAGTATGTTCACCCTTTTTCCTTTGTACTCAAAACCCATCACAGAGGTAGCCACAGAAATCCCCCTTTGCCTTTCTATTTCCATAAAGTCGGAAGTTGCCCCCTTGCGTATCTTGTTGCTTTTAACGGCACCGGCGGTTTGAATGGCGCCCCCAAAAAGCAGGAACTTCTCGGTTAGGGTGGTTTTTCCGGCATCGGGATGGCTAATGATGGCGAAGGTTTTTCTGCGGGCTATTTCTTCTTTTAACTTCATTTACTGGTCTGTTCAAAACAAAATAAAAAGGCTTCCAGGAGATGCCGCGACTTTCTTAAAAAAAAAGAAAAAGTTGTTCTCAAACGGCATGAACCTGTAATTCAGCAAGGGTTATGGTGGAGAAAGCCGGGTAAACATTAAAGTTGCTACAGGATTGAAAACGCGCGCAAAGGTACAAAAAAGATGCCGCACAATAAAAGATGAGGAGTTTTGATGTGATAACTTCAGACATCCGAATTGTTTTCTTAAGTTTGAAGTGACGATGGAAAAAGCTTTCTCCCATATCATTCCCGAAAAAACCAGGAAGGCTTCCCTTTACGACTATGCCATTGGTTTGTTTCCCGGATTGGAAACAAGGTCTTCTTTAAAAAAAGCCGTAAAAAGGGGAGAGGTTTATGTGGATGGGATGCCTGTGTTTTCATCCGTCAGGGTTGGAGCGGGACAAAAGATTGATTGGAAGCCCGGAAAGAGTGCCGGTCCGGTTTACCGCATGAACCTGGATCTGGCTTTTGAAGATGACCACCTGTTGGTGGTAAATAAGCCTGCCGGGCTGGTGGTAAGCGGCAACCGGTTCAGAACCCTTGAAAATGCCCTTCCCGCCCATGCTAAAACTTCAGCTGCGGAGGATGCCCTGGAAAACCCCCGTCCGGTGCATCGCCTGGACAGCCTTACCAGCGGACTGGTGATTTTTGCCAAAACCCGGCAGGCACTTTTGGCTTTAGGGGAAGCCATGATGGCACGGGAGATTGAAAAAACCTACCATACAGTAGTTATTGGAAAAACACCCCTTTCCGGCAATATCCAACACCCGATTGAGGGGGCAGAAGCCCTGACTACCTACCGCCGCCTGGAAACCATACCATCTCTCATCTCCGGAACATTATCCGTATTGAAAGTGGTACCGCTTACCGGCCGCACTCACCAGATTCGCATCCATTTATCCCGTGAAGGCTTTCCTATTCTTGGCGATAAATTGTATGGGAAGGATGGGTTTATCCTGAAGAAAAAAGGACTTTTTCTTTGCGCCACACAACTGTCCTTTAACCATCCTGTATCAGGTGAAAAATTGGAAATCAGTATTTCCCCTCCTGCAAAATTCAACCGTTTCCTGGAGGGCGAAAAAAAACGATGGGAAAAGTACCGGAACTCCGGTAAGAACTCCGGTCAAAGCTTAAAGCAACAGGGCATTGAATAACAGCTTGAAGGTTGCCTGTGTGGATGCCCTGAACTGGGGGTTGAAGGAAGAAAGGATGATTTGTCCCTCTCCTTTTTTCAACCAAATCAGTGCAGCCTCCTTTTCAAGAAGCTCCTGCTTTTCGGCATAACCGCTCATAAGCAGGTTCTCTTCGGCGAAGGTGGCGACAACCCTTCTGTCCATATCGGCACCGGGTATGGATGTTCTGAAAACGGGAGTTCCCCGGTGAAAAACACCGGATTGCTCAGGCATGCCCCATGCCAGGGGATGTTCGGTGCGCAAATTTACCCTGAGCAGTGAACCGGGAACATAAAGCCCCTGTCCGGACAAATTATCCCCGATATTGCTGAAAGGCAGCATGAACTCCTCTCTTTCATTTCCTTCCCCAATTGTAATCATGCCGGTAAACAGCTCAATGGCCGGTCCCCAGGCCATCACATTGCCTCCCTCGTTGATAAACTTCATCAGGTTTTCAAAACCTTCCTTTTCCATTCCTTTAGAATATTCAGGAGGATAGGGCGAAGGCATGGGCCGTCCGTTGCGCTCAAACCTGCCATTCATAAACACGGATTTCTGACGGTCGGTAAATACCAGGATATCAAAATTTCGCTGCAGGTCCGAGGTTTTAAGTTCATCAGGACGCAAAACCGTGTAAGGGATATGGTACTGGTCAAAGATGAAGCGTGTCCAGCCGCCATCCATATCATGAAACCAGGTTTCCACAATGCCTACCCGCGGCATGGTCAGGGTTTTGGTTTCTGCATCAGGTTTGGTTTCCAGCCATACCGGGCTGATCAAAAGCTCCTGCTCAATATTATTAAACCCTGTCCCTGTTTGAATGAAAAAGCTGCCGGCAGGATATTCCTTTTCATTATGCGTGAAAGCTTTAAGGGCCCTTTCTACTGTCAATCCCTTTTTCAAGGCCATAAAGGCTGCTTTGAAACTTTGGTTCTGTTCGGAAGAAAACAATGCAAAAGCATGTTCTTCCTTTTCAGGGCGGGAAATGCGGAAAGGCATTTCCACTGGTTCAAGCAGGTTTTCCATACGGGCTATTGGGGTATTAATTTCCACGGCTTCCACTCCGCGATGAAGGGGCAAAGACCAGGTGGTAATATCGTAAGGCCTGATGAGCTCTCCCCCGGGGGTATAGTGGCGTGCCGGAAACTTCTGGGCTTCAAGAATCTCCTTGATAAAGGCCCGGTAAGGCTGGGCCAGGGGAACCACCAGGTCACCGGAATGGAAGTTTCGGTTGTTCCACACCAGGTCCTCTGTCAGGCGGAAAGTTTTTACCCCATGCTGATGGAGCAGATTCACAATACCAGCCATTTCTCCCTGCTCACGCTGCTCTTTGGGAAAAATATAATAATAGGGGGCTTCCTGCCTGCCTCTTTCAATTTCCCTCCGGCTCACTTCATTGCGAAATTTCAATATTTCCTGTTTGTGAATGGCAGAGGTATGAAGGTAAGAAAAGGTATTTTCAGTTTCGTACATCAGAATGTCGGAAAGTCTCCACCAACCGCCTTCCCATGGCTGGGGGAGGTTGATGCTGATGGCATACTCACCCAGACCTTTCCCGATGGTGCGCAGCTCGTTGGGTTCCACGTAAATCGGAGTGGCGATGTTTACACTGGCCGCTTCTGAAAGCATGCCCACAATCCCTTTCCATATGGAGGTGGTGGTAGCTCCCGGCCAGTAATCATCAAAAAGGTAATTGACCGATACACTTTTAAACCCGGCATCCGTCATTTCAGAAAGGGTGCGGGACCCATAAATCCTCATCCAGTTCCATATTCCGGCATCCACATTCTCGGCAATGGGGTCGTGGGGAGGAGAGATGTAAAATCTTGGACCGGTCGAACCCATTTGATGCCTTTCTACCATGGCCTGCGGAAACCATTTGGTTGAATAAGTTTCAGCCACCGCAATATTCTCACTTTGGGTGAGGGTTACAAAATCCCGGTTGATGTTGTGACCCACGTATTTGTGGTAAACTCCGGGCATTCGGCTGGTTTCAAGGGGTGTGCCTTTGTGTTTGTTGTAATGCTCAACAATCATATTCATACCATCAGGATTGTGGGGAATGAACATGGCAACGGTGTTTTCCAGAATTTTTTCGCGGCGGTGGTCATCCCCGGTAAGCAATTCATAGGCAATCAGGGGCAAAGCCTGCATTGGGCCCACCTCATTGGCGTGCATACTTAAAGCAGATAGGAAAAAAACTTTGCCGTTTTCCAGCAAGGTTTCCCTGTCGGTATCCGCCGGGATATTGTCCATGGCCAGTTGCCGGTTTATTTCACGCAACCCTTCCAGGTTGTTGATGTTTTCTTTCGAAGAAATAAAAATCAGGTACATGGGACGTCCCAGTTCGGTTGTTCCGATTTCTTCGATATGTACCATGGGAGAGGCTTGTGCAAGCTTTTCCATGTATTCCATCAATGGTTCATACTTGAACAGCATGCGGTCTTCTCCCGGGGTAAACCCAAAATGTTCTTCAGGAGAAGGAATCTGTGCGTTGACAAAGGGTACAAAAAACACTAAAAGTGCCAGAGAAAGCAGGGAAGAGGAAGCAGATTTCATAACTTTTTCTTGGTTTGAGGTTTGGTGGTTTTTCTTGGTGGGCTAAAAGTAAGAAAAATTTTTTTTCAGGATGGAAGGTTTTTACTTTCTCTTTGGCATTTACAAAAGCCTTTCCATCAATTCACCACTCAACCGGTAAACGTCAATTTCAATAATTCTCATGGCGTATTTCAGGTCAATAAGCTGATTTTCAACCTGCAGGGCCGCAAGTTGTGTTTGCCTGAATTCGTAACCATTGATGGCTCCTGTTTGAAGTTGCTCCCTGGCAATTGAAAGGGAACGGTCGGCTGCTTCAACACTTTCCTGCAAAAGCCGGTATTGCTGCAAAAAAGCCTCATAACGGCTGATAAGCCTGACCAGTTCCGATTCAATGAAAACCCGGGTGTCTTTTTGGTAAATGTCTGCACTTTCTTTTTCAAGCACAACGTTTTCAATCCTGGTGTTCTGCCTCCCTCCATCGTAAAGGTTAAAGCGCACCCTGATTCCGAATTGGGCACCCCGGCTTTGTGAAGATTCAATAATACCCAGCTCACTGGTTTGGTGCGAAAAAGCGTAATTTCCGAAAAGACTCACCTGGGGGTATCTTTCACCTTTTTCTATTCGGTAATTGGCTTCAGTCAGCATTTCTTCCAGTTTGGCACGCTCCAGGTCGCGGTTATTTTTTTCTGCCATTTCAATCAGCTCCCCGTCTGGTGCAATGCCTTGCAGGTCAATGGCATCAGACTGAGGCTGGAGGGCCAATCTTGGATTGCGGTTGATCAGCCGGTTTATCTGGATTTCCTGGTCACGCATGTTCATTTCCTGGTCAACCACAAGGGCACTGTCGGAGTTGTAATCTACCACGGCCTGATGATAAAGCAGGGCACTACCCGAACCAACCGCCCGCTTTCGCTCTTCCAGCTCAAGCCGGTATGCCGAAACCTCTTTGAATTGTTCCAGAGTTTCAAGTAAGCGCTTTTCCCTGACCAGCGAATAATAAGTTTTGGCCAGGTCCGAAACGGTTTGTTCAATGAAGAATCTTGTTTCCAAATCGCTCATCTGCGCAAGGTATCCCAGCCGGTCGCGGCGGGCAAACATGCTGAAACCGTCAAAAACCATCCAGTCTACCTCTACCATGGCATTGAAAAGGGTGCTGAGGGCATTGTCGCCGCTTCGGGTTTCCCCCGTAAATAAATTTGCTTCCGAAGTTTGGATCTCCCACGAACGCTCCGAACCAATCCCGACCATGGGCAACATTCCTGCATTTCCGGGGGTGTTCAGATTTTCTGCCATCTGTTGCTGTTTTCTCATGATCTGCAACTGATAATTTTCCTGAAGGGTAAGGTCAATGAGCTCTTCCAGGCTGTATCTGTCCTGCTGGCCAAAAGCCGAAAAGCTAAAAATGAAAAGAATCAGTGCAAATATTTCAGTCTTTTTCTTCAACAACATGGGTTCTGTCTTTTTTACTGGCAATAAAAGTGTATAATGCAGGAATGATAAACAATGTCAGGATCAGGGAAAACAAAAGCCCGCCGATAATAACCACTCCCATGGGCACCCGACTGTTGGCAACCCCTCCGAAAGAAATGGCAAGAGGTAAAGCTCCCAGTGCAGTGGCAAGGGTTGTCATGATAATGGGACGAACCCGGTCGTTGGCTGCATTGATCACCGCCTCAAGAACCTCCTGTCCTTCGGCCCGTTTCTGGTTGGCAAATTCAACGATGAGGATTCCGTTTTTGGTTACAATTCCTACCAGCACGATCATCCCGATCTGGCTGAAAATATTCAGGGTTTGCCCAAAAAGCCATAAGGTCAGCAGGGCACCGGCCAGGGCCAAAGGCACTGTAAACATAATGGTGAGCGGATCCCTGAAGCTTTCAAACTGTCCTGAAAGGGTAAGGTATATCAGCACCAGGGCAAAAATAAATACAAGAAGGAGGTTTCCGGAGCTTTCCATATAGTCGGCTGAAGTACCGGCAAGCGCGGTAAGGAAGGTTTCATCCAGCACTTCGGCGGCAATCTCATCCATGGCTTCTATTCCATCTCCCAAAGTATATCCGGAAGCTGTAGAGGCAGATATGGTAGCCGATGAATAACGGTTGAACCTCAGCAACTGGGGAGGCATGCTTTCGTCGCGCATGCTTACCAGGGCATCAAGGGGTACCATATCACCGGAGGCGGCGCGAACATTAATATGGGAAATATCACCGGGCTGACTTCTTTGACCTCTTTCGGCCTGTGCAAGCACAAAATATTGCTTCCCGTCCCTGATAAAATATCCGATTCTCTGCTCGCTGAAATATGTTTGCAGGGTTTCCGCAATGTCCCTCACGCTGATGCCCAGGTCGAAGGCTTTGTCACGGTCTATGTCAATTACCAGCTCGGGGCGGGTAAAGCGCAGGTCGATATCCACCACTTCAAAAGCCGGATGATCGCGTGCAGCCCCCATAAAGGCAGGAATGTTTTCCTGCAGGGCATCAAGATTGGGTGCCTGTAGCACATACTGTACCGGAAGCCCCCTCCTGCCGCCTCCTCCAATGGTCGGGTCCTGAACAACAAAGGTCTGGGCCATGTTGTATTCCCTTACCTTGCGGTTCAATTCGGCAGCCAGCTCCATCTGTGTTTTGCTTCTTTCGTTGGGTTGTTTCAGCATTACCCTTACAAAACCTGAATTTACAGATACCGAGGCTCCAAACCCAGGAGAGGTTACCGAAAGCAGGTATTCCTTTTCCTGAAGGGTATCCAGCAGCTCTATCAGTTGCATCTGGTATTCATCCATCATCTCATAGGAAGTTCCTTCAGGTGCAGTGGAAACCAGCCTCAACCGGCTTTTGTCATCCAGGGGGGCAAGCTCCGATGGCAGAATGCTCATAAAAAGCCAAATCATCCCGGCCGTTACCAAAACAATTGGAAAAGCAAGGTACCTTTTCTGCATAAATGAAGTGAGCCAGCCACGATAACTTCCCAGGAAAAAATCAATGGGTTTGCGAATAAATTTCAGGGAAGCGTATTCCCGGTTTTCGGCTTTCAGGATGCGGGAACTCATCATCACCGTTAGAGAAAGCGAAATAAATGTAGATATCAGAATGGCACCAGCCACCACCATGGCAAACTCCCTGAACAACCTTCCGGTGAGTCCCATCATGAAAAAGATGGGAAGAAACACGCTGATAAGGGTGATGGTGGTGGAGATGATGGCAAAAAACACCTGCCGTGAACCCTTGAATGCCGCTTGTATGGGAGTCATTCCCTGCTCAATTTTTGAGAATATGTTTTCCATCATAACAATGGCATCGTCCACAACCATACCGGTAGCGAGCAAAAGGCCCAGGAGGGTGAGCACATTGATGGAAAACCCGGCTGCATATAAAAAGGCAAAACTGCCAATCAGTGAAATGGGGATGGTAATAATGGGTATTAGGGTGGTTCTGATGTTGCGCAGAAAAACAAAGATGATGACCAGTACCAGGATAAAAGCAATCATAATGGTATATTGCACATCTCGGATAGAGCGCCGAATGCTGTCGGTAATGTCCAGGCCCACTCCCACAATGATGTCGGATGGTATCTCGTTCTTCAGCATTTCAACCCGGTTGTAGGCTTCGTCAACAATTTCGATGTAGTTGGAACCAGGCTGGGGTTGCATGGCTACCCCCACCATGGGAATGCCTTCATTGCCTCTTAAAATGGACTGTTCATTCAGGGCTCCCAGTTTGGCCCTTCCAATGTCTTTCAGGCGGATGATGGTATTGTCCCTGCTGGCAATCACCAGGTTGTCAAACTCCTCCTCAGTATTTAGCCTTCCATAGGTTTGGATGGTCAGGTAGCGCCGGTCTCCTTCCACCTGCCCGGAAGGCAGTTCAATGTTTTGCTCGTTCAGGGCATTGCGAACATCGGCCGGGGTGACATTAAATGCATTCATGCGGTCAACATCCAGGATCAAACGCATGGCATAACGTTTCTGCCCCCATATATTTATGCGGCTGACCCCTTCAATGGTTTGCAGCCTTTCTCCAAAAACATTTTCGGCTATCTCGGTAAGTTCCAGCAAATTTCTTTTCCGGCTTTGCAAGGTAATGGTCAGGATGGTTTCGGCATCGGCATCCGCTTTGGAAACAATGGGAGGGTCGGCATCAGGAGGCAGATTTCGCACCGCCTGTGAAACTTGGTCCCTCACATCGTTGGCGGCATTATCCAAATCCATTCCCAGCTCAAATTCAACCCTGATGGTGCTGCGGCCCGTGGAACTGATCGAACTCAGGGTTTTAATTCCATCAACCCGGTTGATCTGCTCTTCCAAAGGCTCGGTAATCTGCGATTCAATGATCTGGGCATTGGCACCTGTATAATCTGTCCTTAC
>SLRE01000247.1 GCA_007131125.1 Bacteroidales bacterium
ACGGATCACTGACCACCTTTAACGTATTGTTCAAAAACAAGGAACAATACTTTACCGGAGAAAGAGGGGGGAGCTAAAAACCCCAGGGTGACTACTCTTCATGATTCATGAACCCCTGATCTTTCAAAACCTCCAGAAACACCTTGCTGAAATGCAGGTTGTCTTTTTTGGTGTAGCGCTTATAGGTAAATATCTGAGCAAGATTTTCCAGTTGATTTTCCTCAATCAGCTGGGCTGTAAGCGGCAGATTCTCTTTTTCTTCATAAATACGGTCAATATCGCCGGGAGAATAGTCTTTGTATTCCTCATGATGGATCACCCCATTGGCAGGCAAGCGGTCTGCCTGCTCAGGATCTTCATCAGGATAACCGACAACCAGGGTAGTAACCGGCACCACCCCTTCGGGCAGGTTAAAAAAGTCGATCAGCTTATCGGCCTGGTATGTAGTGGTACCAAGGTAACAAATCCCAAGGCCATGTGCTTCGGCAGCTACGGCTACATTTTGCGAAACAAGCAGTGCATCGATTGCAGCAGTAAAGAATGAAAGAAAGTTATCATACCCGGGCTCGGCATCACGCTGCCTGCACCATTTGTTAAACCGGTTAAAGTCGGCGCAAAAGGTGAGCAGCACCGGGGCCTGCTCCACCATTTTCTGCCCAAAATGCAGCTTGCATAATTCTTTCCGTTTTTCGGCATCCTTGCTTACGATGATGCTGTAAACCTGCATATTTCCCGTTGTAGAAGCGCGAAAGCCGGCCTGGAGTATTTCGTCAAGCACCTCATCCTTTATGGGGTCGCTTTTATAATTGCGGATGGTTTTGTGATTGAGTAAGGTTTTTATCGTTTCCATAAAATGAATTTTAGGGCCACAAAATTAACAGTTTATGCGGTCCTTCCAAAATAAACCTCAGTTCAATTTACTGCTGTGGATTTTGTCCGGGGGATAAGTTTTTTCTGGGTTTGGGGGTGTAAAATACATCCATGGCCACAAGCATAGCCATCATGCCCCAGAAGGGAACCGATGCTTTATCGGTATCCAGGAAGTTATTCAAAACCCCATGGGTAAAATAAGTGATAAACCCCAGGGTGATCCCCAGGGCCATGAGCCGCATTTCCCGGGTGGGTGCCTTTTTAAAAAGTCTGACCCCGGTTGCCAGCACCGAAAGTGCAAGGCCAACCATCGTAAGCATGCCGGGAAGGCCGCTTTCTGCCAGGGGACCCAGGTATTCACTGTGGGCATTGCCTACATCTCCAAAGTGGGTGGAAATGATGGTATAGTCTTCTGAAAGCTGGAAAGGGGCATAAACAAACTGGTAGGTTCCCGGCCCCCACCCCACCAAAGGGCGCTCTTCATACATGCGAATTGCCGAACGCCAGCGGTTGATGCGCTCCAGGTTGGAAGCATCGGAAGTAATGTTGGTAACCGAGCGCAGGTGTTCGTTAAAATCCGCAGAAGATTCCTGCGTATTCCTTTCCAGGGTCATATAAATTTCATGCTGAAAAGTGAAAAACCCGGCAACAACCAGTACAACCCCAGCAAGGATCCACCGGAACTTGATTCTCAGGGCCAGGATAACAAATCCTCCGGCGGCAACCATCATGCTAAGCCATGACGCCCGGCTGAAGCTCAACAGTATGCCGGTTGAAAAAAGCAGGAAAAGTAAAAGGGACACCCTTCTTCTTAGGGGGCTGTAATTGCGGTTAAAAAACATCACGGCAAAAAAGGGAGCAACAAGCGCCAGCACTGCCCCGTAGGCCGTATGGTCGTTAAAAAAGGGTGCTACATTGAACAGGGCAGCCATTCGTTCAAAGTCATCCAGGTAATGCTTATAGGTGATCCAAATGACCATAATGGCCAGCGATGCAGCAAAATACCATTTATATCGCTGGAAGTTATGGTAATCATTTTTAAACAACAGCACCCCAAAAAAATAAAAAGGTACCACAAACCACAAGCGGGAGATGAAATACTTGAAAGACACCAGCGGCATTTCACTGGTAACTGAAGTGACAAACATCCAGATCAGATTCAGCACCAGAAAAATGGTTACAGGATGTTTGAGCACTCTTTTGTCATAGTCAAGGTCGTATAGCAGTCTTAAAAAGAACAAAAGCATGATGGCCACCATAAAGGGTTCAGTAGGCACATCAATGGTAAAACCAAGTTGCTCATGTTCGAATTTAAAAGTAAAAGGGGTAAGAAAAACCAGTAAAAGGATAAGCTTGTCAAGGGAAAAGAAAAACAACAGCATCATCACAAGGGCAAAAGGCAAGGCCAGAAGCCAATAGAAGTCATTGATGATGAGAAAGATGTTCAGTGCTGCAAAGAGCAGACTGAACCCATAAAGCATGTTCAGCTTTGTCCCTTTAAACACTTTTTCTTCAGGATTTTTCAGGTTTGGAAGTATTACCTGTTTTGATAATTCCTTTGTTCACCAGGTTTTCATAAACCATCAGGGTCATTACCCCCATGAAGCCGGCGGCAAATGTAACCAGGAACACGATGAGCCAACGCACGGGATAAACTTTTCTTTCGGCTTCATAAGCTTCGTCAAGAATAAATTTAAATGAAACAAAGTTTTCAAGGTCGGCTTTGGCTTCATGATACCTTCGCTGAACATATGCAACCGATTCACTAACATCCTTTAATTGTGCAGCCAAAAAGATGTAGGCACCGCCATAATCACCGATAACATTCAGGCGCTGCTCCAGTGCATTGATACCATCCTGATTATTGGCAGAAACGTCCTTAGCCAATTGACGGGTAAGCATGGCCGTTTGGCCTTCAATGTCAAAAACTCCTGAGCGCATCACCCGTCTTAATGAATCTTCCAGAGATTTGACCTCCAACTGCATATCCTGCAGCCTTTTTTTGGCTATATCATAGGCCTGCTGAGCCCTTTCAAAACGGATCTCGTTTTGAACCGTATCGGCCAGGGCTGCAATTTCATTGGCAATATTTGCAGCCATCACAGGGTCTTTGTCCCTCACGGAAACTTCTACTGCCCCATAAGGAGTTCGGCGGGAAGAAATATTGCTTTCGTATTGCTGCGAAAGCTCCGTTTGTCGATAACGGCTGTCGGGAGAAATTTCATAATGCGACATCAGATCGAAACGATCAATAATTTTGTTGCGAATGGCTACAGATCCAAGCACCTGCAAAAGCCTTTCTGCTTCTTCCACTTCTCCGTACTCCAGGAAATCCTCACCCTGCATAAATACAGACTGGGAAATACTACCGGAAGTTGTTGGAAACATGCTTACCCTTGATTCAAATTTGGGGGTAATAAAACGGGGGCCTGAAAAAATGGCAGC
>SLRE01000275.1 GCA_007131125.1 Bacteroidales bacterium
GTACCATGGTTTCCGTCGACGTAACGGTTACCCGTACCGAAAAGCAACCCGGCCCTTTTGCCGAATATGCCGAGCGTTACCTGGGGCTGAAAGACATCATTCATGATCATTCAGTTAGTTACCGGATTTCGAAGATCAACATCAGCGGTTATTCCGAACCCGACCCGGAGCATTTTTATTTTTTGGAAGCAGACCCCGCCATATGGGACGAAAACCCCATGGTTGTTTCCCTTACTGAAGCCGGGTTGATCTCCAGTGTTAACACCCCCTTTGACAACCAGGAGTTTTTTAAGGGAATACCTGAAACCAAAGAATATGGCTATTTTGGGACCGAATCCACATTTAATTACTTTATCGATCACAACCTTCAGGAACAGATAGACACAATTGTTGAACATGTTCAGGTTGACACCATCACCGTTGAACGGCAAACACTGCGCAGAAGCTGGGTAGAAAAAAGCAAGGACATCCGTGCCCAGGATGTGGCCGAATTTATTTTAAATATCAGGGAGAAAAAATTCGACCTTATCTCCGGGTTTGCCGAAATAACCTACTCCAAAGAGGCTTTGGAATACATGTATACCGAGATGGAAAAAATGGAAAACGATTATCTCAACCTTTTTACGGGCATCACCTCTACCAACACCATCCAATACCGGTTTTCGTGGATACCGGATAAAGACCTGGCGGGGAGCCCCGCAACACTTTTCCATTTTTCATCCCGGGAAGGGGTACTTCCGGCAGGCCAGGATAATGGCATTCCTGTTAGCATTAAAGCCACAAGAAATGAAGCCACCCGGCAGGCAGGCTTGTATATGGACCGCAACGAGGACCCGCGCAAACCATCGACCGGCTTTAAGTACCGCATTCCGGAGCATGGAATTATTACCATTATGGAGGGCCAAAACATCCGTGCCGAAGCCCGTTTGCTCGTGAACCAGTTTGGATTAATCGCCACCCTTCCTGCTTTGGATATGGAAATCAAATTTTATCCCAACACCGGCTCCGTTAAGTCGGTAGGCAGGTTAAAAAAACAGGAAGAATAATAAAGCAGAAATAAAATGAAGTATTTTATCATAACAGGAGCCAGTAAAGGTTTAGGAGAAGGTATCGCCCTGGAATTACTCCACGAGGATCACCATTTGTTGTGTGTCTCCAGAAACGAGAGCCAGGAGTTAAAGACCATGGCAACGGCCAAAAATTGCCAGGTAGATTTCTTCGCTTTCGATCTGGCTTTTAACCAGGATATTCCACGCTTGTGCCAGCTGATTTTTGAAAAAATCGACACCGCTGCTGCCACAGGAATTTACCTGATTAACAATGCAGGGGTTATTAAACCTGTTGACAGGGTGGAGAATTGCCCTCCCGAGGAGGTGGAAACCCACCTGCGCGTCAACCTGATCGCTCCCATGGTACTTACCATTGAGCTGATGAAGCGCATCAGGGATTTACCCATACAAAAGCGTATTCTGAACATTTCCTCCGGGGCTGCTACCAACCCTTATTATGGCTGGAGCAGTTACTGCACCGGCAAAGCAGGTCTGGATATGTTTTCGCGTTGTGTGGCCACCGAGCAACAGGATGAGAAATACCCGGTAGAGTCCATGGGAGTTGCTCCCGGGATCATTGACACCGGGATGCAGACCACCATTCGTGGTACCAGCGAAGAACAGTTCATCCACCGTAAGAAATTTGTGGAGCTTAAAGAAACCGGACAACTGATCCCCCCTACCCTGGCGGGAAAAAGGCTTGCCAGTTTACTGCTTTCTTCTGATTTTAAAAACGGCGGAATAATAGATATCAGAGAAAGTTACTAAAATGGAAAAAATAGACCTCCACGAATTTGAATCCAAGCTGCATATCCGCAACCTGCGGGTGGAAGATTTTGACCAGGTGATCGCCATGCAGAAAATCAGTTTTCCGGGCATGGAGGTTTGGACCCACGAAAACCTGAAAAACCAAATCAAACGGTTTCCCGAAGGGCAAATCGTCATTGAGATTGACGGCCGTTTGGTGGCTTCTTCGGGCAGCCTGATCATCGACTCGGAAGATTTCGACATGAACATGTCGTGGGATGAGATTTGCGATGAGGGCAATATCGGCACCCACGACCCTGAAGGAGATACCCTTTACGGGATGGAGATCATGGTTCATCCGGAATTCAGGGGAATGAAGCTTGCCACCCGTCTTTATGAGGCCAGAAAAGACCTGGTGAGAAAACTCAACCTGCGTCGCATCGTGATCGGGGGGCGTCTGCCCGGCTACCGCAACCACCGCGATAAAATGAACATCAGCCAGTATGTTGACCGGGTCACCAGCCGGGCCATTTTCGATCCGGTACTTACCGTGCAACTTTCCAATGGCTTTTCCCTGAAAAAGGTCATTCGTCAATACATGGACGACGACAGCGAGTCGGCCGGATATGCCACCTACCTTGAGTGGACCAACTTCGACTTTAAGGAAGAAAAGGAGAGGCAGTTCCTGGCGGCAGCACCCGTGCGCATTTGCGTGGTGCAATACCAGATGCGGCCCATCAAAAACTTTGATGACTTTGCCGTGCAATGCGAATATTTTGTGGATGTGGCCTCAGGCTACAAAAGCGATTTCGTATTATTTCCCGAAATTTTTACCCTTCAGTTGCTTTCACTCTTCCCAAAAGAAGAACCCGGCACTGCAGCAAGAAAGATCGGGGAATTTACCGAACAATACCTGGAACTTTTCAGTGAGCTGGCCATCAAATACAACATCAACATTGTGGCCGGATCTCATTTTACCCCCGAAGGCGACAACCTTTACAATATCGCCTACCTCTTTAAACGCAACGGGGAAATAGGCAAACAATACAAACTGCACATTACCCCAAACGAGAAAAAGTGGTGGGGAGTGCAGCCCGGCAACAGCCTGGAGGTTTTTGAAACAGATAAAGGAAAAATTTCCATAATGATCTGTTACGACCTGGAGTTTCCCGAGCTGGCAAGGATTGCGGTGGAAAGAGGAGCCCGGATCATTTTCGTGCCGTTTTGTACCGACGACAGGCAGGGATATTTGAGGGTAAGGTATTGCGCCCAGGCACGCTGTGTGGAAAACCAGATTTTTGTGGCCATTGCCGGCACCGTGGGCAACCTTCCGCAAGTAGACAACATGGACATTCAATATGCCCAATCAGGGATTTACACCCCTTCGGATTTTTCCTTTGCACGTGACGCCATTGCGGGTGAATGTACGCCCAATGTGGAAACGGTGATCATTAACGACATAGACCTTGAGCTGCTCAAAAGACACCGGAACCGTGGCACAGTGACCAATTGGAA
>SLRE01000331.1 GCA_007131125.1 Bacteroidales bacterium
TGCCGGCCCGGGTACTTGCCAGTGCGACGCCATGCTCTTCAATCGTTGCGGGAGAAAAGTAGGAATCCCGAAATGAGGAGATCAGCAACTCCGCGCAGCCCTTGCTGCTCGAATACGGATCATGCCCGCCCATCCGATCATTTTCGCGATATCCCCAAACCCACTCGCGATTTTCGTAACACTTGTCGCTGGTAATGGCCAACACCACACGCACCGTAGAACTCTTGCGTACCGCCTCGAGCACATTGAGTGTGCCGATGATATTCGTGGTGTAGGTCGTCACTGGATCCGCGTAACCCGCACGAACCCATGCCTGCGCCGCAAGGTGGATCACGATCTCCGGGGAATGTTGTTCCAGACACGCGCTTAAATGCGCAAGGTCCCGAACATCTCCCTCTATCGATTGCATGTGGTCCGCTACGCCTGCCAGGTGAAACATGGCGGGCTCCGTCGGCGGATTCAGTGCGTACCCGACCACGTCCGCTCCCAGCCGCTGCAACCAAGCGGAAAGCCAGCTCCCCTTGAATCCGGTATGCCCTGTCACGAGGACGCGTTTGCCACGCCAGAACCCTGGGTCAATGCTTGTGACTGCCTTCAAGATGCTCCCCTCAGCGATTATTAATGCGGCGCACGAGTTTCTGTGCCTTCAGTCTGCCCATACCTTCCATGGAGCCCGACCGCTCTCCCAAATGTCTTCGAGATGGTTCCTGTCCCGGAGCGTGTCCATGCACTGCCAGAACCCCCCGTGTAGCCTAATCGACACCTGCTTCTCATCCACAAGGCGAGGGAGCGGCTCGTGTTCCCAATTGGTTTCGTCAGCCTCGATGTAATCGATAGCCTTCGGAGAAACCACGAAGAAGCCGCCATTGATCCAAGTGGCTTCCTCTGCCGGTTTCTCCCGGAATTGAGTCACGAGATCTTCGTCAAATCGCAAAATCCCATATCTGGATGCTGGCTGTATCGCCGTAACCGTCACCAGCCGATCTCGTTCATTATGAAATTTTACAAGGGATCCGATGTCAATGTCACTGACAGCATCACCATAAGTGAAGCAAAACGGCTCGTCGTCAAGATATTTCCGGACTCGCCGCAATCGGCCTCCCGTTCCAGACATGCTTCCCGTATCGACAAGAGTCACATTCCATGGTTCGGCGCGCCTTTGATGCACGTTTATGTGGTTTGCCTGCAGATCAATCGTAACGTCAGAATTGTACAGTGAATAATTGGCAAAGTATTCCTTGATCATATGCCCCCGATACCCGAGGCAAATGATAAAATCATTGAAACCGTGCGCTGAGTACGTCTTCATGATGTGCCACAAGATGGGCTTTCCGCCAATCTCTACCATGGGTTTTGGCCGTAGCACCGTCTCCTCAGACAAACGCGTCCCAAGCCCTCCGGCAAGAATGACAACTTTCATTTAGACCACCTTTCTGATGTAACGAGGCAGAGCGACGTGCAGACGGCCGCTTGCGATAAAGAAGACTAACGCTGAAAATTTGGCTCGAATCTTAAATGGGCTTGAAGGCTAGCAGATCATGGGCGCGAGGTGAAGGCTATAAGAAGCGCATAGCCACCCGGTGGTCTGGTCCGAAACGATCTCCCAAACACCGAGGCGTACATTTGCACAGGATTTTCAAGCCGCGAAAGGCGGAGTCCACGACGATGGGTGTCGCGGGACATTGTGAATAACCGCATCTGCGCATAAGTCTCGGCTAGCTGTCTTAGGCATGGATCTTCCGCTGGGCCGGCGCCCACTGCTGCCCCACTCAGGCGGTCCTCAGCCTCAGAGGCATCTGGGGATCGGGCGGATCCTGTTTTCGACCCCAGAGGAGATCGGCCAAGGGTTTGCGCTGGAACAGGCTCAATTGCACCAGGCGTAGGACGGCCCCGATGCCCATGGCCGAGCGCGAGACGCACTTCTGGAAGGCCACCAGCAGGTAGACATTCAGCGCCACGAAGATCCGTGAGGCGACGGCATTCATGCTGTACCCGAGGAAGTTGCGGATCTTCCGGTTCCACTTGGTCCACTTGAAGAACAGCTCGACCTCCCAGCGGGACGTGTAGATATCGGCGACGGTCTGCGCAGCCCAGCGACGATGGTTGGCCAGGAAGACATAGACCTTGACCGTTTCCGGATCCCGATACGCTAACCGCCGGATCTCCGGTAATTCGGCCTGCAACGTCTTGCGGCTGGTCAGCCGAATGATCTGATCCTTCAAGACGAGACCTTTGTCCGGAACTGGCAAGGTCTTCACAACCTCGTGGACCATGCCCTTGCGCGTCCGGGCTCGATAGCGCGCAGGCTTTGCCGTTGGCCCACATGCCCGACCACCAGTGCCAGCAACTGGCTCCACCAGCGCGACAAGGCATCGCTTCGGCGCGGTCCATCGAGCTTCGTGGCCAGGCGCCCAAAGTCAAGTCGCGCTGCGGATAGAAGAATCTGACCAAGTGCTGTAGGATTACAGGACATAACCCGATTCCTAGTTTCGATTCGATTTTTTGTGGTGAAACCATTGTATCCAAACGACCCGGGGATCGGCCTATCTCTCTGAATTAATCGGGACATCGGTGGAGTGGAGCCATACCGACCATAGCATCCAGGCTAGATGGTGAGCGGTCTTCATCTCTATGTCGGCCCGAGCCCCCCGGTCTTGAGGCTCTGACGTCCCGCGTCACGGCTTGAGGGCCCAACACATTTCCGTTAGCCTTCCGCGGGGCCAGAGATTGACCCCGCAATAACCCATGATATGCAGTCAAGAGTGAGGCAGTGTCCCGGTATATCGTTGCGGCTGGCGTTGGCCACCGTTGTTGAAGGCTATCCGTGCCGCGAGCTCCACCGAGGCTATCAAGCCGTAGGGCGGCCTTGGCGGCATTTGCAGGTCTGGCCCAATACTCTGAGAAGGAATGGTCTGTCGGTTCGCGAACTGCGGTGTGAGCCCCGGCGGTCTCCTGCAACGACGCGATTGTCCAGATCCATAAAAAAACCACCGCGTCCAAGCGTGAGGCCCATGGCGTTACGCTTGGACGAAAGTGAAGTCTGCTCTGGTGCGATATCGAGTTGGCTCCCCCTCCCATTGCCCGCATCATAACTCGGACTATCGGAAAGAAACATATGCTGGAAGCTGCCGACGCGATGCACTAGGTCTGTACGTTTTTGAAGACAATTCAAGATCTTGTCGAGCCTGGGAAGATTTATGAGAATAGGTATTGTTTCGGCGTACCCTTGGCTGAAGAAGTGGGATAATTATGGAACGCTTCTACAAAATTATGCCCTGCAGCGCCATCTTCAGTCCCAAGGGCACA
>SLRE01000293.1 GCA_007131125.1 Bacteroidales bacterium
GGTTAGCATGCGGTTGTTGTATTCCTGTATTCTGGCTTTTAAACGCCTGGTAAGTGCTTCAGCAACCTCCGGTTTGTCTTCCAGAAGGTTGTGACCCACCCATGGGTCTCTCCGGTGGTTGAAAAGCCCCGTGGCCTGGCTTCCATCAAACAGCAACAGATATTCACTGCAGATTACCTGGTAAATCCCGTCAAGATAGTGAAAAGCAAACCGCTGTTGTTCATCCTCGAAAACACTCTTTCCGAAGCTGATAAAATCCCGGTCGTATTGCAGGTAGTCCAGCACAGAGGGCATAATGTCCACATGTTGCACGGGCTCATCAAGGTTTTGGAGGTTCCACTTTTTCCCGGGTACATAAAAAAACAATGGAACTTCAAAAATGGCTTTTCGTGTAAGGCTCTGGGCATGCTGCACCTGGGAAGTATGGTCGGAGGTAACAACAAACAGCGTATTCTCATACCAGGGCATTTGTCCTGCCGTTTCAAAAAACCTCCGAAGGGAATAATCTGCATACCTTACAGCCTGGTGGATGGGCAGAGGACCTTCGGGGAAAACCTCGTGATATTTTTCAGGAATTGTATAGGGATGATGGGAAGAAAGGGTAAAAACCTTTGCAATAAAAGGTTCCCGGCTGCTGTTGAGCACTTCTGCGGTGTATTGCAAAAACTCCTCATCAAAGATGCCCCATCTTCCATCAAAGTACTCATCGTTATTAAACTCATTCCGCCCGTAATAGGCATCAAATCCTGCCATTCCTGCAAAAGCATCAAAACCCATGGTGCCATTGGTTCCTCCGTGAAAAAATTTGGAAACGTAATCTCTGTTTTTCAATTCCAAGGGCAGGCTATGAAAAACGTTTCCTGCATAACCCGAAAGGATAAAGCTACGGTTCATCAGGTGGGGGATGGAGGCAGTTATTGCCGGAATGGCTTCCACCGAACGGGTTGCATTGGCAAAGGTCTGCTCAAAAACAAGGCTTTTATCCATTAGTGAATCCAGAAAAGGGGTAAAGCTTTCCTGCCCCTCCTTAAAATATTCCGGGCTCAACCTGGCAGAATATTCTCTTGTAAAGCCTTCCAGGATAATGATCACCACGTTTTTGTTTTTCGGAACGGATTCCTGGTGTCGCAAACTGTATTGCTTTATCGGGCGAAACCATTTAAAGAGTTCTTCCTCCTGCTCAAAATAGGTCACCGGCTCCACTCCTTCTTTGCCAAAGGTTTTGATGATTTTGAATGGGGTGTTGATCACCAGGGGTGAGTATTGGGCCCCGGCATAGTTGCCGGCCGTTACAATGGTAATGGGTCTCATTTGCAGTCCCCCGCGCATACCGGTTAGGGTTAAGGCGGCAAAAATGACAAACCAGGGAAGATGGCTTAAAAAGTATGCCCAAAAAGATTGAGCGCCCTGTTCAGGGAAAGAAGTCTTTATCCGCCTGCAAACTATGGTCATGACCCACATCATGGCAGCCACGATCAGCAAAACAACCCAGAAATCCCTTATGTAGGAGGGAAGCAAAGTGGTAAAATCATTACCTGTGGTGAGGTAGCGAAAGATACCGGCATCGGTGCGGGTATTTACAAACCGGAAATATACCATGTCAACGGTATTGAAAAAGAGCGCCAGTCCGTTGACAAAATAAAAATAAATGCTGCCTGCTTTCTGAGCCGTTTTTCCTTTGGTGGCCCTGAAAGGCAGGATGAACAAAAGGATAAATGGGGCGTTCAGTATCAGAATGGCCGAAAGGTCAAACCTAATGCCCGCCAGAAAAACTTTTAAAAGGGAAATCCCCGATAAGGAAGAAAAGGCCTGAAGGTTAAAGAAATAAAACAACAACCGGCTTAGGCTGAAAATTAAAAGCACCAGCAGAAGCCTTTGCAGCAGAGCCGGGTATTGGCCGCCTGAGAAAGTTTTTCCTGCCTTACGAAACCATTGAAAATCCTTTAAAAAGGAAAGTAAACCAGCCATGGCCGAAATAAGAATAGGAGTACTGATTTTTTATTGGAGGGGTAAAGTTAAGTAATTTAAGGGTTTCCGGTCCAAACAAATGTATCAAAGGTATTTTTTTATTATTTTTATTGGGTTTCCCTTGTTTTTCTTTTTCTTTTTGTATTTTGGAATGTATTTTGAACATAAATTATTAAAATCACTGACTAAACCAGTTTAAATATCATCCCTTTCCGGAAATATGGCAGAAAGGCCCTGAAGTGGGGTTTACGGATCATAGCAGCTGTTGTGATCCTTTTTGTGTTGCTTGCCGTTGTTATTCAGTTTTCTGCCGTACAGACCTTTATCACCGGTAAAATTGTAGATTCGGTTTCTGAACGCACCGGCACCCCCATGAGCATTGACCGCCTGGGTATTCGCTTTCCGAAAGCGGTAAGCCTCAAAGGAGTTTATGTGGAGGATGAGGCAGGGGATACTCTCTTGTATGCCGGTGAAATAAGGGTTGACGTGCGGCTGCTGGCCCTGATGCGAAACCGCCTGGTTGTAAACCGCCTGTTGCTTAGCGACATTACCGCCAACCTTACCCGCCTGGAGCCGGATACGGTTTTTAATTACGATTTCCTGGTAAGGGCTTTTGCCTCTGAAGACCCACCTGATGAGGATATGGTTGCGGACGACACTGTTGATGAAACAACGGGTGAGCCCATGCAGTTTGATGTGGACCGGGTTCACCTGAGGAACATCCGCTTTCGCTTTGCCGACCATTTTTCGGGCATCGACCTTTTTGCCGGGCTGGGTTCATTTTCCACCAGGGTGTCTGAACTTGACCTTGAAACCCTTAAATTTCACCTGGATGACACCTCCATTAAAGAAAGCCGGGTGACCATGGTTTCTCGCCCGCCTTCGGTGGTTGAAGAACCGGATGAAGAACCCGGCACCCCACCGGATGTGGCTGTGCGCAGCCTTTTGCTTGAAAAAACCAGCTTCAGCATGGAAAGTGAAGGCGGTTCTTCATTGTTTGCAAATGTTGAAAGCTTTTTTGCAGCCCCAAGACACATTGACCTGGAGAACTTCGTTTTTGATTTAAGTGAGTTGGACCTTAATGGCGGGAAACTGGAAATGATAGGTTCGGCCGATCCTCCGCCAGCACCGGAGGTTGCCGAAGTTACAGACGAGCCTTTTGTTTTCAGATGGGAGGAGATTTTCAACCAGACCATTATTGCCGATGCTTTTCGCATCAGAAACTCGGAAGTATCCCTTATCACCCCTCAGGGAAGGAAATCCCCCAAAGGTTTTGATGCTGACAACCTTATACTTACCGGCCTGGAAATGGACATGGAAAACC
>SLRE01000021.1 GCA_007131125.1 Bacteroidales bacterium
ACTGCCGTCGGCGTCCGGAACGTGAATTACGGCGTGCGGAGCTTTCGTGCTAATCAGGGGACTTATTGGGAGATCGCGCTTGCGCGTGGCGTCGGAGAGCGCGTTCTATGAAGCATTCAAACGGAAGGAATGGGAGCTGGTGGAGGCACTTGGTGTCGGGCTGCTTAGACAGAAACCAGGGCGCGCCCGTGTTCGAAGACGACTTGCACAGGCTTATGAGTATCAGGGGCGATTAAAGGAGATGCACGCGGTGATGGCGGAAGGGCTGAAACCGGAGCTCTTACGTTCGATTTCAGCAAGTATTCGGCTTCTGTATGGAGGCTTTGGCATCGGGGATGGCGCGGACCAGTGGCGTCTAGCGCCGCGGGGGGGCAGCGCCGTCTGTACCATCGAGCATGCGATTCAATTACCTGACGGTGGTGTTATCTTCACGAAGGTGATTGATCCCAAGACCGCGCGGGCAGCGCGCGAGCTCTGCTTCTACACGCGCTTTGTTGCGGCCAACAGCGAACTGTCGGCACTCGCTCCGCGGTTCGTCGACTATCGGCCGGTGGAGGGTTCGCGGTTTGGCATGCTGACGATCGAGCGAATCAAAGGGCGGCGCTGTCGCCCCGACGACTTCCCGGCGATCCGAGATGCTTGGGTTCGTATGAGCCGCGCGTCGGAGTTGATGGGGGCTTCCGGCATTCAGTCGTTTCAGCGCTCTAGTTCAGTGGACCGGCTTCGTCGCGTTCGTTCGCGGTTTTTCGGGCGCCGGGCGATTGGTATCGAGACGGCGGCTTGGTTGCACACTCGTGAGGCGTGTGAGGGGCTGTTCGCTGCATGTGAGAAGCGGCTACGCCAAGATCGTGCCACACCACTTGTGCGCGCCGCAGTGGGACGCCTTCGATCGCTGTGGTTTGAGCTTGCTGTTCCTCAAAGGATCGATCCATTCAGGCACTACAGTTTAGTTCATGGGGATTTTCACCCGGGAAATATGCTCATCGAAGAAGAGTCTGGTCGGTGCCGCGTCTTCGACTGGGAAGCGTGTTCGTGGGGTCCCTCCTCCTTCGATCTCACCCGTTTGGGCGTGGTTAATGGATTTACATTCCACGACATACGAAGGAACGGCCTGCTTCATTCGCAGATTATAAGAGCTAGCGACCCACGATCGGGTGTCCCGGTTGTGGGGATAATGCTTGTGCTGCTGGTGACTGCAAAGTGGTTGCTAGAGCGTTCGATCAAAGACCTAAACGATACTTTCGAGCAGACGATTGAACCGGCTTTGGGCTGGCTGGATGAGAGCATCGGCAACGGACCGTTCAAGCTCCCCGCCGATCGCGATAATTGATGGAATGTTCGGATAAGATGCGGTGCGTCGATGAACGGGGAGACTTCCGCCGGCATTAGACGATGATCAGGTGGCTGGCGCAACAATCGGGTGCCGAAACGTCACCTGTCGTGGCCGGCACGATGCGCGTAGTGCACGGCGCCAGCCTACGGGGCCGGCCTCTCGAGTTCGACAGCTAATGGCGTAACGGAATGTTTTTATTGAGTGCTGTTTTTAAAACGCGCGCTCCACTACAACAACGGTAACTCCTGCGAAGCCGCCGGTTTCTTCACCCCCAGTGCGCTGAACACCCCGGCCTGGTCGGCGTTGGCCGCCGACACTCCGGTGACCGGGTCGCCCTGCGCGATGCGGATGCGGTGATGCTGGATGCGCGTCAGGTGTTCCAGCGCGCGCTCCGGCCACAAGCCGGTATGGGCCGCGTGCAGGCGCGCCCGCATCACCCGGTGCAGGATCAGCGCCATGAAGCAGATCTGCGCGTGGGCGCGGATGCGCTCGGGCAGACGGTGGTACACCGGGCCGATCTCGATTTCGGACTTGAGTACCCCCGCATAAAACCTAGACTTGCACCGTCAAAAAGGGCCGAAAATGGGGCTCAACTGTCGAAGTCGGGAGGCCATAGGGCTATGCGTCGAGCAACCAAACGACTACTGCCTGAAAATGCCATGATGGCTGGATAGCCTTCCTAACAAGGGAATCCCGCCACGCTGCACGCTGAGGCCCTTTTCGCGATTTATCGACCCCGCCGTGGCTCAGCGACCCAGGATGCTTCTCTCCGTGCGAGGCGTGGTCTTTGATTACCGGAGTTTTTCATGAGCGCGACAAACTCGGTCAGTAGTGTGATGCCGCAAGAGCTCGTATCCATCATCACGCCTAGTTACAATTCGGCTGATTATCTTGCGAATGCGATCGAGTCCGTCATCGGCCAAAGCTATCCGCATTGGGAGCTATTAATTATAGACGACAAATCCACCGATAATTCAGTCGAAATTGCCGAGAGTTACGCACAAAAAGATTCGCGCGTAAAGGTATTGGCGTTGAAAGAGCATGGCGGCGCTGCAATTGCGCGCAACGCGGGAATCCGAGAAGCGAAGGGTCGATATATCGGGTTTTTGGATAGCGACGACGCTTTTGATCGAGAAAAATTAGCTTTACAGCTGGATTTCATGTGGCGAAATCAGTACGTTTTGACGCACACCAACTTTGCCATTATTGAAGATGGGGTCGGGCGTCGCGTGGACACCATCAAGCCCCCTAGTGTTCTTACTTACCGCGATATGCTCAAAGCCAATCAAATCGGGTGCTTGACCGCAATTTATGACGCTGCACAGATTGGTAAGGTCTATATGCCAATCATCGAGAAGCGGCAGGATTATGGGCTTTGGCTCCGGATTTTGAAGGGGGGCGCCAGCGCGTACTGTCTTCCGCAAGTGCTCTCGTATTACAGGCTGCGGCAACATTCGATTTCGAGAAAGAAGATCGTGCTTCTTCAGTACAATTGGCGGCTGTTGCGGGAGGTTGAGGGGTTTGGTCCGTTTGTCTCTGCGTACTATCTAGGGTGGCACGTAGCGAACGGCTTGAAGCGTGCGGCTCATACTTGGCTTGCTCTGAGCGAGCGCGGGCGCATCAAGTGAAGGCGGCGTTCGTGAGAATCGCTATCTAGATCGCCGTCATGGGGGCTTGGCTCTTTGTGTTGGCGCCTTGAGCGGGGGTGGCCTTGGGGGGGGTCGTTTGCGATAAATGGGAAGACGTCGTTGCAGGATTCGGCACGATGATAGCCTGAAGGGTTGGGGTGTCGAATTTTGGCCGCGGGTCGGCGCGAGTTCGACGATGTGTTTTGGCTTAGATGTTTTCATTTGCGAATGAGGTTGGCAGATATGACAAGAAATAGGGGCGCCGAATCTCCGCGCGCCATCGGTTCTTCTCCACTCGTTTTCCCCATGGTTGCCGATATGCTAGATGG
>SLRE01000029.1 GCA_007131125.1 Bacteroidales bacterium
AGCGGCAGTTTAACTGGGAGGATCCAACAGAAGAGATCGTTAAGACTGTTTTGCATCATCTGGGTAAATACATTTCGGATGGACAGTTTGAGGATATTATTGCCCAGATGCCCAAGCCTCTCAAAAAGATGATCAGTGAAAGCAGGAATTTATAGGAAATGCTCCGGGACAAGAACCCGGAAGTTCCTGCAATTAATTTGATTTGAGAAATAATGTTCCCGCCGGGGACATAACGAATAAAGTTTTTTTGGTTATTATAGTTTTCAGGAAACCAAACTTGTTGTAAAAAAAATGAAAGGAGGAAGCCATGGCATTGGTAAAAAAGGATAAACCGGGGTTTATTTCAACTTTGGAAAGGCTGCTTGGAGAAGACCTGTCGGGCAGGCTTCAATCAGGGTTTTCGTCTACTCATACTACCATACCTGCCGTAAATGTCAGAGAAGAGGAAGATGGGTTTGAGATTCAGGTAGCGGCTCCGGGGATGGAAAAAGAAGACTTTAACATTGACCTGGATGGTAACCTTCTTACGGTCAGCTCAGAGCGTGAGGATGAAGTGGAAGAAGAAAAGGGTTTTGCCCGGAAAGAATTCAGCTATCAGTCTTTTAACCGAACCTTTACCCTGCCCGAAAATACCATTGACAGTGAAAAAATAATAGCTAAATACAAAAATGGTATTTTACGCATTAAACTACCCAAACTGGAACATGCCAAGGACAGGGTAAACCGGAAAATTGACATCTCCTGAGGTTGAAAAATTTATTATGACCCAATCATCTTCAGGGTAAGTTTAAAGCAGAATTTTTTTCCTGCTGAAGCATGAGCAAAAAAAGAACCTGGCGTAACAATCAACCGCCAGGTTCTTTTTTTACACTTTTGCGGGCCCGGGTCCCGGGTTTTTCGGTAGAGGATACCCGCATGTTTATCCGATTGTCACCTCATCAACCACATCCACCACTCCTGAAGTATTCTGGGCGATTTCCAGTATTTCTTTTTTCATGGCGTAAAAAGGAACAATGCCGCTTAAATGCACGTGTCCGTCGTTTACGCTCACCTCCACAGATGTTTCGTCAACAAGGGCGCTGCGAGTGTATGCGCTTTTTATGTCATTTTCTATGTCAAGGTCCATGGCGGCTTTCTTTGTGGTAACCTTTAGTTCGTTATTTACGCTGATAACCCCTGTTGCAGAGCCGGCAATTTTTTCAGCCAGTTTTTTTTCCCAGTAGCTGTCCACAATCCCGCTGAGGGTTACCACCCCGTTTTCTGAATGCACTTTAATGTTTCCTGCATTGAGCTGACTATTCCATAATAACTTGGCTTCCAGATTGCTTTTTACCTCACTGTCATTTATCAGGATGCTATCCGTTGCATGCTCCACCTCCAGATGGTTTTCTACCAAAGAAACTCCTGCTATCAGGTATGTGTCTTCTTCGGCAGCTTTTTTTGCAGCATAGCTCGGAACCTTCCCCTCCAGGAATACTGTGCTCCCTTTAACCGTGACTTTTATTTCATTGGCATCTACACTGTCGTTCCATGCAAGCTGATCAATGACTTCCTGTTTTTTTATTTCTTCTGATGTCGGATTCATAATGGCAAAATTTAAATGATGTGTTACCGGTATTAATTTCTAAAACTATCTTCCCAAAAAACCTTCCAAAAGAAAACCGCTATGGGGGGATTGGCTTCGCGCAAAGGCCGGAGTAAAGCCCAAACCTACATCTATCTTGCCTCATGTATACGGCAACAATTGTGTATGCCCGTCCCCATCTGTGAATAATTGCTACAATTCAATCAGCTTTTGCAGGGTTTTGGCATTTTGTGCCGAATAGGCGTTTTTGTCGTTGTTGAAATAAATAAAAACCATTTCTGTTTCCCTCAGGTTGTCCAGGCGTTGTTTCCACTTTTTCAGTTCCCCGGCGGAGTAATCATATTCATACCATGTTGTTTTACCGTGGAGTCTCAGGTATGCCGTTTTGGTTGTTGCCAGGGATTCTTCCGGTAATTCTCCGGGGGCTGACAACATACAATATCCTACCCCCTTGTTTTTTAAAATGTCATAAACCGATGGGTCAAACCAGGATTTGTGACGAAATTCTATGACATGCCTCATTTGCTGGTTCAGGCAGTCGCAGAAAACTTCAAGCTTTGAAAGGTTTTGATGAAGGTTTGCAGGCAGCTGCCAGAGAATGCATCCAAGATTTTTTCCCATAATTCTTACCGTATCCTGAAAGTCTTTCAGCCTTTTAAGGAATTCATCATCGGTTTTGAGTTTTTTTAAATGGGTAAAATACCGGTTGGCTTTGATAGAAAATTTAAAATCACCCCTAATCTGTCCTTTCCATCCCAAAAGGTGCTTTTCAGTTGGAAAGGAATAAAAAGTGTTGTTTATTTCCACCGTGTTGAATTGCCCGGCATAATATTCCAGCCATCCGGATTCCGGCAGATCTGCAGGATAAAATCTATTCTTCCAGTTTTTGTAGCTGTATCCGCTGCAACCGATATACACTTTCACGTTTAAAGGGGATTATGATTTTTTACAAAATCAATTTTCTGAGGAAGGACCCCGGTTATCATCCCAAAGGAGTTTTGGCACAGGGAGCTTTGCTTTCCCGGGGGATTAATAAAATAACACCGGTTTGTCAAAGGCCTCTACCATCTGTCCGGCCTCTTTGGCAGAGTAAAAATAATTTCCTGTTTTAGACTTTTTACCATTGGGCAAAATCACAAGGTCGGGCTTGCTTTTGCGAATATGATCCAGTAACCTCCCTGTCAGGTCGTCTCCTTTCAAAACTCCGGTGTTGTAGTCCAGCCCGGAACCGGAGTATGATTTGATATCTTCCATCCACTTTATGGTATTTTCCTGAGTGTCTGCCTGAGTGTCCTTATGGGCAAGGGTAAGGGCATGAACCAGGGTTGGGAAAAGGTTAAGCCATTCAAACAGGTTTCTGGCATTCGGGCTTTTACCTTCCTCCGGTTCAACAATAAGGATTGCTTTTTCGGGTTTGACAAATTCCTGATTCGGAGGAACAATCCATGAAAGCAATCCTGCATTCCTTGCCATCTTAAGAAGTTCATCCAATCCACTTACCATATGACTTCCCGGAATGGTACCGGAAACAAGCAGGGAGTTGGGATCTTCTTTCTGGGCCTCTTTTAATGCCGGCTCCATTTCTTTTATCTCTATTTCCGTGTTTACCCGCAGGGGGTAGTTCAGCCGGGATACTTCCCTGCTAAGTATCTTTTTAAAATCATTGTCTGCCATCTCTTTCTCTCTTTTC
>SLRE01000261.1 GCA_007131125.1 Bacteroidales bacterium
ATCACAAATCTTGAGGCAGTAAAGTTCTATTCGCAATTTGCCGATGTGGTGGTTACTGCCAGGGAACTGACCCTGGAGCAGGTTCATCAGATCACCGAAGGAATCCGCCGGGATGATGTCAGGGGGCCTTCGGGTGAGTTGGTACAGGTGGAGTTGTTTGTGCACGGAGCCCTGTGTATGGCCGTGAGCGGAAAATGCTACCTCAGCCTGGACAATATGAATTATTCTGCCAACCGCGGAGCATGTCTGCAGCTTTGCCGGCGTTCGTACCTGGTTACCGATAAGGAAGAAGGATTTGAGATGGAGGTGGACCACGAATACATCATGTCACCCAAAGATCTTTGCACCATCGGTTTTCTGGATAAAATTCTCAAGGCAGGGGTGAAGGTTCTGAAAATTGAAGGAAGGGGAAGGGGCCCGGAATATGTTAAAACGGTTACCCGATGCTATAAGGAAGCTGCCCAATCAGTTGCAGATGGAACCTTCAGCCGTGAAAAAGTGGAACGATGGACCGAAGACCTTCGGGCTGTCTTTAACCGGGGCTTCTGGGAGGGCTACTATCTTGGACGCACCATGGGCGAATGGGCCGACCGCTATGGCTCGCAGGCCACCCGTAAAAAACAATATGTGGGCAAGGTTACCAACTACTTTTCCAAAATCGGGGTGGCCGAAATAAAAATGGAAACCCACGAAGTTTCCGAAAAGGAACCCATCATGATCATAGGCCCCACCACAGGGGTGGAAGAATTTGATGTGGGCGAGATCCGCGTGAATAAAAAAAAGACCCCCACCACCCGTAAAGGCGAAACCTGCTCTATTCCAGTTCCTGCTCCTGTAAGGAGGGGCGATAAAGTTTACAAACTGGTTTGGGTGGAGGAGATGTTCTGAAATCGAAGGCTTTTAAAACATCTCGTAAATTTCCTGGCTTATTATCAATTGACCATGCTTTGTCGGAATGGGGAAATTCCATTACCTCCTGATTTTTGTTTTTTTAAGCCGGGAATCCGACCCTGTTTCACAATAAAAGAAACCGCGCCTTAATATAGGGTTGCTTCCGGGATGGCGTTTTTCCCTGATGTTATCTCCAAAGCAGGGCACAGACGTATTTTAAAAAATACCAAAAATAAATCCCCTAACAAAAAGCCCTCCTGGAAAATGATCCAGGAGGGCTTGTGTTGAATTTGGGCAACCGTAGGGTTTCGGTGCCCGGATTCAGGTTTTATTCCTTGATAAGTTCATAGCGATAAACCGGGCCGGTTAGGTCAAGGATCACGGTATATTCGCCGGCCTGTTCAACCGGGATGTCGTTTCCAAAACCACCGTACATCAGTACGCCTTCTTCCTCGGCATCTTCGTCAATACCCATATTGAGTCCTGCAGGGGGATCCCAGGCCTGGTTGGCCCTGAACTTGAAGTGTCCTTCCTGGAGTTCAAGGGTGATGGTATAGCGAACTTTCCATTCATCCTCCCAGTATTGCAGATCCAGTTCCATGGGTACATCTGTATCCCATCCTTCGGCTGCATCGCCGATCAGTGCCCACTCAGTGCGGTAGAACTCATGGCTCATTTCATTGAGGTCGGCATTGATCCTGTAAACCCCTGCTTCCGGGGCTACGATGTTTTCTCCATCGGGGTCAAGGGTGCCGTCTGCTCCGTCATCGCCCCAGTTTTCATCCCAGCTTCCGCGGGCAAATTTGTATTCGGTATCGTCTTCTTCAAAGTAGAAGTATCCTTCAAACAGATCATCCCGATCGGGTGAGTAAACCACGGTGCGGTTGTTTTCCGGATCCCATCCCTGGTAACTTCCCGGAACATTCAGGGTGTCAGGTTCTGTTATGGCTTCAAAGGTGGTGATATTTGACCCAACGGTCTCCGAATGCAGCCATGCATGGTCGGAGGCACGGGTTAAAAAGGCAATGACCCTGAAAGAAACCTCTTCTTCTTCAAAAGGCTCCAGGCCTACCCGGCTAAGGATGGTGTTCATCCGGCCTACCGAAATTTCATGGGAAGTTTCGCGGGTTTCTGCAATGTCCCGGATCGAGTCGGACACCTGCCAGTTGCGTACAGATTTATCTGCCTGAATAAGGTAACGCACCTCAGGCAGGCCTTCCTTTTTGTAATCGGCTGCGGTCCACTCAAAGGTGAATAATACTTCATCTTCTTCCTCTTCGGTCAAAGTATATGAGGACCCGTCCTCAGGGTAGGTGAGAACGGGTGCAACGGCATCACCAAGGTTTAATACCGTTTCTTCTTCCTTCTCACAGGAATGCATCAGGCTGATCCCAAATATGAGTGCGAGAATTATTGCTAATTTTTTCATATTTCATTTATTTTTTTTAGAACCTTTTAGCAAAGGGGATGAATGGTATCCCCTTTGCAGGTTCATGAATTTTTACAACTGGTTAATAACCCGGATTTTGCTGAAGATTCGGGTTGGCGGTAACGTCTGCATCCGGAATGGGAAACAGGTTGTTACGCATATCGCTTGGAAGTCCGTCCTGGGATTCTCCTTTCCAGGACCAGAGGTATTCGCCTCCGGCAAATTTTCCAAAGCGGACCAGGTCGGTCCTTCTGTGGCCTTCCCAGTACAATTCCCTTCCGCGCTCATCCAGGATGAAATCCAGGGTAAGGTCACCGCTGGAAATATTTCCTGAATTATCACCGTAAGCCCTTTCCCGGATTTGGTTTATAAAGCCAAGTGCAGTGTTTTCATCTCCACCGGAACCTCCCCTGAGGACGGCTTCAGCATACATCAGGTAAACATCGGCAAGACGGAAAACAGGAAAGTCGGTATCGGGGAATTCAAGATTGGATCCCGGGTTTCCGTCACGGTCAATGTTGGTAAATTTGCGCACTGCATAACCATTCTGGAAGTCAGAAAGATTGGGGATCTCCAGAGATTGGCCGTCGGTAAAGAACAGAGCTCTTGGGTCGTCTTCATCAAAGAGTCCAACAAACTGAGGGGTGGCGCGCAGTCCGCCCCATCCGTCATTTACACCGGATGCGGATGCCGACATGTCGCCCCCAATGCCAGCTTTGATGATGAAAGTAGTGCCTCCATAAGTCTGGGTTTCGATGCCATGGTAGGGTACCCGCATGATGATCTCGTTATCTGCCAGGTAATTGTCTGCCATGAACAGGTGTTGATATTCCGATTCCAGCGAATAACCTGAATTGATTATCTCATTAAGGTAGGTAAGGGCGTCGGTGTATCTTGCCTGGTCGGTATATATTTCTGCATTCAGGTAGAGTTTGGCAAGCAGCATCCAGGC
>SLRE01000225.1 GCA_007131125.1 Bacteroidales bacterium
AATAAAAAAACTGATGGAGTTGATAGACCTCAAGCTGGTTACCCCCGAAGAGGTAAGGTTTTTTATCGGTTATGCAGGATGGGAGCCCGGGCAGCTAAACCGCGAATTGGGCGAAAAATCCTGGATTGTCACACAGTGCACTCTCTCCACGGTTATGGAGCGAAAACCCGAAAAACTGTGGAGCAATATGCTCAAAGAACTTGGGAATGATTACGCCATCTGGGCCAACTTTCCCGCCGACCCTATATTGAACTGATTCATTTCCGGGAAAGGTTATTCCCTTTTTCCCACAAATTAATTTTTTGTCAGGAGCCAAAAACCAGGGAAATAACCTGGTCGGGTTTCACTGTTTCTCCCTTAATAATACAGTGTGCCCTTGAATAAAACGATTCTCTTTCAGCCAGTTTTTCACTGACCCAGGCGAGCAACTCTTCCCCTTTTCGGTTCTGAACCAGCGGCCTGGCTTTTTGTGCATACTCCAGGCGGTGGGCAAGGCTTACCGGGCTCATTTTCAAATAAACCGCCACACCGTTGTCAAGGATAAAGTCCATATTATCAAAATGGCAGGGAGTACCCCCTCCTGTAGCAACCACCAGTTTGCTGCGCCCGGCAGTTGAAAGCAACGCCTCCTTTTCCATCTTTCGAAAGGCATCCGCTCCCATTTTTTCAAATATTTCAATTACCGGCATTCCGGCTGTTTCTTCCACCATTTGGTCAATATCCGTAAAAGCATATTCCAGCTTACGTGCCAGTCGCTTTCCCAGGGAACTTTTTCCCGATCCCATAAAACCTACAAGGTAGATCTTCATACAAAGGTTTTAGGCAAAATTATTGGAAATCCTTTACCAATCCACACTTTTTATTTCAGGAAAAAAATACCGACAGGAAAAAATCAAAACTCCAGACCAAAAACTTCAAACAACCTATACAGGCAGGATTCTAAAAACCATAAAAAGTACTTTGCCAAGGTTTTTACATACAATGGTGCATATTTTGTCCCTTTGCCTTAACTTTGGCATTTTCCCGGAATAAGCAAAAGACCCGGGCAAGAAAAAGTTTCAGGAGGAAACAAAAGAGGAGTATCCCAATGAAAAAAATCCTTACCATTTTAGGAGCCAGACCGCAGTTTATCAAAGCCGCAGCCGTAAGCCGGGCCATTGCCGTCAAAAAAGAAATGCAGGAAGTGATCGTGCATACCGGACAACATTTTGACAAAAATATGAGCCAGGTGTTTTTTGACCAGATGGACATCCCCCGCCCCGACTACAACCTGGATATCCACAGCATGTCGCATGGGGCCATGACCGGAAAAATGCTGGAAAAGCTCGAGGAAGTCATCTTAAAGGAAAAACCCGACACGGTGATGGTATACGGGGATACCAATAGCACCCTGGCCGGGGCTTTGGCAGCCACAAAACTGCATATCCCACTTGCCCATGTGGAGGCCGGCCTGCGTTCGCACAACATGAAAATGCCCGAAGAGATCAACCGCATCCTCACCGACAGGGTGAGTACTTTCCTTTTCTGCCCCACTCCTGTTGCCATCGAAAACCTTCAAAAGGAAGGTTTTGAGAATTTTAACGCCCGTATGCTTCTTACGGGAGATGTGATGTACGATGCCTGCCTGTTTTTTTCGGAAAAAAGCCGGGCACCGGAAATTTCCCGAATATCTGAAAATTTTCTGGTGGCCACCGTGCACAGGGCTGAGAATACCGATGAACCCGGAAATCTTTCCTCCATCATTTCTGCATTGAATGAACTTTCCCAAAAGGAAGCCGTGGTTTTTCCCATACATCCCCGCACCCGCAAACTCATCGGAGAGAAAAACATCCCCCCTCTTTCAGAAAACGTTGTGGTAACCGACCCCCTGGGATACCTGGAAATGATACACCTTTTGAAATACTGCCGCATGGTACTGACCGACAGCGGAGGATTGCAAAAGGAAGCCTATTTCTTTAAAAAGCCCTGCATTACCCTGCGGGAAGAAACAGAATGGACCGAACTGGCAGATGCCGGACTGAACAAGCTATGCGGCAGCAACAAATCCCGCATTCTGAAAGCTTATGACCATTTCAGCAGCCAAAAGGTAACTTTCAGGGAAGGACTTTACGGGGACGGAAATGCTTCGGAACGGATTGCCAAAACATTGGCTGATTAAAAGAAAGGGAGCTGCCCCTGTTAAGACAGCCCCCTTTTGCCATGAACAGAAGTTGCTGCTATACAGCACCCTGTGCCATCATGGCGTCCGCAACTTTAACAAAACCACCAATGTTTGAGCCTTTCACATAGTTGATAAAGTCGCCTTCTTTTCCATGCTCCACACAGGTTTTGTGGATGTTGATCATGATATTGTGAAGACGCTGATCCACTTCCTCCCGGGTCCATGACAGACGCAGGGAGTTTTGGCTCATTTCAAGACCGGAAGTGGCTACACCACCGGCATTGGCAGCTTTCCCGGGTCCGTAAAGGATCTTGTTGTCAAGAAATACCTCTACAGCCTCCGGGGTAGAGGGCATGTTGGCCCCTTCAGAAACACAAATGCAACCGTTTTTCACCAGCTCTTTGGCTTCTTCTTCATTGACTTCATTTTCGGTAGCGCAGGGCAGGGCAATGTCGCATTTTTCCATCCACGGACGGGATACCCCTTCCACATATTTGCAACCGAAATGGTCGGCATATTCGCGAATGCGGCCGCGCTTAACGTTTTTAAGGTTCATCACATACTCCAGCTTTTCGGTATCAATGCCGTCCTGGTCATAAATGTATCCGTTGGAGTCGGAAAGGGTCACCACCTTACCGCCAAATTCAATTACCTTTTCGGTGGCATACTGGGCAACATTGCCAGAGCCGCTGATGGAAACCGTTTTGCCCCGGATCTCCTCGTTGATGGTGGCCAGCATTTCCTGGGCAAAGTAAACCGTTCCGTAGCCGGTGGCCTGTGGCCGGATGAGGCTTCCGCCATACTCCAGGCCCTTGCCGGTAAATACACCGGTAAATTCATTTTTTATTCGTTTGTACTGCCCAAACATATAACCGATCTCACGACCGCCAACGCCTATGTCTCCTGCAGGCACATCGGTATCGGGGCCAATGTGGCGGGTTAATTCCGTCATCAGGCTCTGGCAAAAACGCATCACCTCATTGTCGGATTTTCCCTTGGGGTCAAAATCACTTCCGCCCTTTCCTCCACCCAAAGGCAGGGAGGTCAGGCTGTTTTTAAAGACCTGCTCAAAGGCCAGGAATTTCAAAACCCCGAGGTCAACCGTTGGGTGAAAACGCATTCCCCCTTTATAGGGACCAATGGCACTGTTCATCTCAATGCGAAAACCACGGTTCACCTGAAATTCTCCTTTGTCGTCAACCCAGGGAATGCGAAATATCACAACCCGCTCAGGCTCAATCATCCGCTCAAAAACTTTTGCAGCCTTGTATTTTGGATTTTCTTCCAGAAACGGAATAATGGTTTCGGCTACTTCCTGAACAGCCTGATGAAAAGCCCGCTCGGAAGGATTTTTTGCCACCACATAATCCATGAATTTTTTTACTTGTGCATCCATTGTTTTTCCTTTCTTTAATTGATTTGGTATGTTTAAAACTGGTTTAGGTTTCATGGCAATTTTAAAGGATTTTTTATCTCACTCATATTTTTATCAAAAACATATTTTTTTTAGTTTTTTCTTGGATATCTCATTATTTTTTTTATTGGCATACCAAATCTCGTTTTATGTGGTATTATTTTTCAGCTTTGCAAGAAATTTTTAAGATTTTTTCTTTAACCAGAAATTTGTAATTTCAATCAGATTATTTTTTATCATTGTTGCCGAGTTGTGATAAAACCCCGGGACAAAAATGAAAGAAGAACCAGGAATTACGCCTGCCAAACAGGAAGAAATAAAAACCTCAGCCCCCGTAGAGCAGCCCGTTTCCATCAGCCAGGAAGAGATTCAAAGGATACTGACTGAAAAGAAGGAAAGGCTCAAGGAACTTGGTGCCATCAACAAGACCAACCAAATCCTCCGGGAAGACAAATCCATCCCGGAGATGCTTCAGGATATTGTAAAAATTATTCCTCCCGCATGGCAGCATCCACAGGATGCCGTAGCCCGCATTAAATATGGAAAAGATGAGTTTACCAGTGCCACCAAATTCAAGGAAGGCAAATGGTTGCAGCGGAAAACTTTTGAAACCATTGACGGGACAGAAGGCAGCATAGAGGTTTTTTATCTCAATGAGCACCCCGAGCTGGATGAAGGGCCTTTTTTGATTGAAGAAAGACACCTGGTCAATAACCTTACCAGCATCATTACCGGGCATCTCAACACCCTTATCGGGAAGAGCCTGCTAAAAAAGGCAAGCCCCGAAGAACAAGATACCGAGCAGGCCAGGCAGGAACAAACCCATTCTGCCATGAGCCGGCAACTTCTGCAAAAATTCCTGAACAAGCACAACTCCGACCGGGATATCTATCACGACCTGATGCAGTACAAAGTAAGGGAAATCCTCCTTGTGGCCAACCTTTACGATGCCTATATCATTGAGCAGGAAGGGCGGTTTTTTGAACAGGTTACCGGTCAGTACTACCAGCTGAACCTTTCATCGGCTCCCCGCATCACAGGGGTTTCCACCCCCGAGGAAGCCCTGGAAAAACTCCAGGAAAAACATTTCGATTTGGTAATCGTTATGATGGGCGTGGATAAGTCCACTCCCATTCAGCTGAGTCGTATCATCAAGCAGATATACCACAATCTGCCCATTTTTATGCTGCTCAACAACAACAGTGACATTGCAATGTTCGAGGATGGCAACAAACCCATTACCTCGGTGGATAAGATCTTTGTCTGGAACGGGGATTCTAAGGTTTTCCTGGCCATGGTCAAGTTTAATGAGGACAGGGTAAATGTGGAAAACGATATCCGTATCGGGATGGTGAGGGTTATTTTGCTGGTGGAAGACTCTGCAAGGTATTACTCCCGTTACCTGCCCATTTTGTATTCCATTGTGATTGAACAGACCCAGCAGCTCATTGAAGAAGTGAACACCGATGAGCTTTATAAACTGCTAAAAATGAGGGTTAGGCCAAAGGTATTGCTGGCTACCAGCTATAACGAAGCCGTGGCCCTGTTTAACCAGTACAAAGACAACCTGCTTTGCCTGATTTCGGACGTGAAGTTTGAAAAAGATGGGATAATGGATGAAAAAGCCGGGCTTAAACTGGTCGAATACGCCAAATCGGCCATTCCCAACCTGCCGACGGTATTACAATCTTCCGACCCGGAGAATGCCAGAAACGCTTATAAACTCAAATCAACCTTCATCAATAAAAATTCTGAAACCCTGAAGCAGGACCTTCAAAGTTTTATCAATTATTACCTGGGATTTGGGAATTTTGTATACAAGGATGAGGATGGTCGAAGGGAAATTGCAGTGGCCCGATCTATGAAAGAGTTTCAAACCCACCTTAAAAGCATTCCTGAAAAATCCCTGATCTACCATGCCAAAAAAGACCATTTCTCTCACTGGCTGATGGCCCGGGGCGAGATCCAGATCGCCAAAAAGATCAAACCCCTGAAGGTTGAAGACTTCCAGTCGCCAGGAAGCCTGAGGCAATACCTGATTGATGTGGTTGAGCAATGCATACATGACAAACAAAAAGGCAAAGTGATCAACTTTGAAGAGTCTGCCCTGCTGGACCAAACCAATGTGGTGAGCCTGGCCCCAGGCTCTTTGGGGGGGAAAGGGCGCGGACTTTCTTTCATCAACATGATCATCAACAGCTTTAACTTTGAAGAGCTGGTTCCCGATATCAAAATCGTTACCCCCCGCACCTCTATCATCGGCACCGAAGAGTTTGAGCGTTTCATTCAAAGGAACGATCTTTACAATAAGGTTTATTGCGAAACAAATTATGATGAAGTAAAAAAGATGTTCCTGGCAGGGAATCTTTCGGACTCCCTGGTAAAAAGACTGAAAATCTATCTTTCCACCATCAAAAGGCCTCTGGCCATCAGGTCATCCAGCCTTTTTGAAGACTCTCTGATGCAACCTTTTGCCGGGATCTTCGATACCTTTCTTTTACCCAACAACCATCCCGACCTCAAGGTAAGGCTCGAACAAACCATGAATGCCATCAAGCTGGTTTTTGCTTCCATTTTTTCTCCCACTGCCTGCGCTTACTTTAGGGCCGTTCATTACAAAATTGAAGAAGAAAAAATGGCCGTCATCCTCCAGGAAGTGGTGGGCAATGAATTTGACGGGTATTATTATCCCCATATCAGCGGTGTGGCACAGTCCTATAATTTTTATCCCTATTCCTATATGCAACCCGATGAAGGGTTTGCCTCCATTGCCGTGGGGCTAGGCAAATATGTGGTGGAAGGAGAAAAAACATACCGCTTTTCACCGGTACACCCCCAGCTGGAAATTTACACCCCAAAAGACCTTTTCAAGAATTCACAGGTGCATTATTACGGCATCGACATGAATAAAAAAGACCTGAACCTTTTGGAAGGGGAAGATGCCGCACTGAAAAAACTGGAAATTGACATGGCCGAAAAGCACGGCACCCTTAAGCATTGTGCTTCTGTTTACGACTTTTCCAGCGAACGAACCATCCCGGGCATTACCGAGCCAGGGCCCAGGGTGGTTAATTTTGCCAACATCCTAAAATACGATTACATTCCCCTGGCCAAAAGTATTGAAGTGATTCTCGACATTGTTTCTGAAGCAATGGGCACCCCTATCGAAATAGAATTCGCCGTAGACCTTACAAAAAACAAAGAAGGAAAAGCCTCCTTTTACCTGCTGCAAATCAAACCCCTGATTAAAAACATCATCGATACGGAAATCAGTATTGATGACATCGACAATGACCGCCTGCTGCTTTATAGCGAAAATGGTATGGGCAACGGCAGAATCGGCGACATTTACGATATCATCTATGTAGATCTGGATACTTTTGACAACCTCAAGACCGAAAAAATGCGGGACGAGATTGAGGAGCTCAATAATAAAATGGCCGAAGAAAACCGGAAATACGTTTTGATTGGCCCCGGAAGATGGGGTACCAGGGACCGCTTTATCGGTATTCCGGTAAATTGGTCGCAGATCTCCAATGCCCGCATTATCGTTGAGGTGAGCATGGAAGACTTTCCGCTGGATGCCTCCCTGGGCTCACACTTTTTCCACAATGTCATCAGCATGAACGTGGGATATTTTTCCGTAAAACACAACGACCTGATCGATTATGTTAACTGGGATATGCTGAAAAAAGTACCTTTGGTGAACAAAACCAAATACTTCAGGCATGTGCGCTTCAATGAACCCCTGGAAATAATTATGGACGGCAAAAAAAGGGCTTCCCTTATATATTTTCAGTCTGATAAAAAATCTGAAAAATCCGAAGAAAAATATTCCTGACAATGACTGCTACCACCAAATATAAGTACGACGAAAAGTACGCAACCGACCAATACGAATTCAGGGAGATATCTTACCAGGACCTGATGCAGAAAAGGATCATCAACGTGTTGCTGGTTTGCAGCAACTACGATGCTTTTATGCTGGAGGAGGACGGCCGCATCAATGAAAAGATATTTCTTGAATACACTTCCAAAAACCTGCGCTACCCTCCACAGTTTAGCCATGCCAGTTCTTCGGAGGAAGCTTTCAGGCTGCTGAATGAGAAAGACTTCGACCTGGTGATCACCATGCTTAATGTGGGTAAGATTGATGCCTTTGAAATGGCAAAGAAGTTCAAAACCAAATACCCTAAAATACCCATTGTGGTGCTCACCCATTTCTCCAGGGAAGTTTCCATGAAGCTGGCCAACGAAGACCTGAGCTCTATCGATTATGTTTTTTCCTGGCTTGGAAACCCTGGTTTATTGCTTGCCATTATCAAGCTGCTGGAGGACAGGATGAATGCCGAATTCGACATCGAGCACATCGGAGTACAATCCATCCTTTTGGTAGAAGATTCCATCCGTTACTATTCTTCTTATTTGCCAACCATATACCGGGTAATTTTTGACCAAACCAACGAGCTGATGACCGAGGGGCTCAACGAACACCGAAAAACCCTGCGCATGAGGGCAAGGCCCAAAATCCTGCTTGCCAAAACCTATGAAGATGCCATTTCCCTGTATGAAAAATACAAAGAAAACCTTCTGGGAATCATTTCCGATATTAGTTATGCCAGGAAAGGACAAAGGGACCCCGAAGCCGGGATAAAGCTGGCCAGACGCATCAGGAAGCAAAACAGCCAGATCCCGATATTATTACAATCATCAGACCAATGGGACAACAAGATCATCAAAGAACTGCAGGTAAGCTTTATTGATAAATATTCAAAAACACTTCTTATAGAGCTCAAGCATTATATAAAGGACAACTACGGTTTCGGGGATTTCGTTTTTAAAGACCCTTCCAGCGGGCAGGAGGTTACCCGCGCAAATAACCTGCACTCCCTTCAGGTAAAAATTGCCAAAATAGACCCAAAAGTGCTGGAATACCATGTTTCCAACAACCATTTTTCACGCTGGTTAAAGGCCAGGGCGCTGTTTTCCATTGCGCAGGTTTTTGCAGCCAAAAGCCGCGACGATTTCAACAACCTGGAAGAGGTCCGCAGCTATCTTATTGATACCATTGCCAATTACCGGCGCATGAAAGGCAGGGGAATTATTGCCAGCCACCTCGATGAATACGCAGTTATGACCCGGCTTGGCGACGGCCAACTGGGAGGAAAAGCCCGGGGTCTTGCATTTATCGACTCCATGATCAACAAGCACAAGATCATGTATCGCTGGAATGAACAGAATGCTTTGGTGGCTATTCCCCGCACCGTTGTACTCACCACCGACATTTTTGACGAATTCATGGAGGAAAACGACCTTTATGAATTTGCACTTTCCGATGCCGGTGATGAAGCTATCCTGGAAAAATTCATCTCCTCGAAAACTCCCTCCCGCATGCGCTCACACATCAAGGAGATGATCGACCACTTTAAATCACCCCTGGCGGTGCGCTCCTCAAGCCTTCTGGAAGACAGCCACTACCAACCTTTTGCCGGGGTCTATTCCACCTATATGATTCCCAACAATCACCCCGATGTGATGGTGAGAAGGGAGCAACTGGATCAGGCCATAAAAAGCGTGTACGCTTCGGTTTTTTTCAAAGAAAGCAAGGCATATATCGAGGCCACTTCCAATGTGATTGACGAAGAAAAAATGGCCGTGGTGATACAGGAGGTTTCCGGAAGATCCTATGGAAATAAATTTTACCCTACAGTTTCCGGGGTAGCCAGATCGGTAAACTTCTATCCCATCGACCCTGAAAAATATGAAGACGGGGTGGCCAATATCGCTTTCGGACTGGGCAAAATCATAGTAGACGGAGGGGTGTCATTGAGGTTTTGTCCGAAATACCCCCAGAACTCGCTTCAGTTATCCAGTATGGAGCTTACCCTGCGCGACAGCCAGAAATATTTTTACAGCCTGGACCTGGATCCCGAAAAATTTCATCCTGATGTGGACGAAACCGTTAACCTGCATAAAACCACCATCAGGAAAATTGAGGACAATTCTCCCCTGAAACATGTTGCGTCTACTTTCGATTACCAGGACCAGATCATTCGTGACGGCATTTACGAAACAGGAAAAAAGATCGTCACATTTTCCAATATCCTCAAAAACAATTCTTTTCCCCTGCCCGAAATCCTGGAAGAGCTTCTGAGAATCGGCAAGCAGGAAATGAATAACCAGGTGGAGATTGAATTTGCCGTTTCCATGGACACCCCTGCCAACGATCCCCGCTTGTTTCATTTTTTGCAGATCAGGCCCATCGTGGAAACCCAGGAAAAAAACAGGGTAAAAGTAAATACCTGTAAACCCAATGAAAGCATCATCATCAGCCATCATGCCCTTGGCAACGGGATCATCGACCATGTAAAAGACTTTGTATACGTAAAACCGGATAGTTTTGATCCGGCCCATACCAAAATCATTGCCGACAAAATCGACAATATCAATCAGCAGTTTAAGGCCAATAAAACCAATTACATCCTGGTAGGTCCCGGGCGATGGGGCTCTACCGACCCCTGGCTCGGTATTCCGGTAAAATGGGCACAGATATCAGCTGCCAGGCTAATTGTTGAAGCCGGTTTAAAAAACTTCCGCATTGACCCCAGCCAGGGAACCCACTTTTTTCAGAACCTCACCTCTTTTAACGTAGGCTATTTTACCATTAACTCCTACATTGATGACGGCCACTACGATGTGGATTACCTCAACGGCAAGGAAGCCGAGTATGAAGACGAGTTCATCAGACACGTGCGTTTCAACGACCCTTTGGTGATAAAAATCGACGGAAGTAAAAAAACCGGAATTGTTTTAAAACCAGAAAAATAATTTCATTCTTTCCTTTGTTAAATAGGTAAAATAAGCCTAATTTCGCCCCGAAGTTTTCGCAAACTTAACAAAATCACCTGTTTAAATACTATTAACAATTTCTTAAAACATTTTATTATGGACTTAGATAAGATAATGGCAGACCTGGAGAAAAGAAATCCGGGGCAACCTGAGTTCCTTCAGGCAGTTAAAGAAGTTTTGGAAAACATTGGCGACATCATTAAAGAAAATCCCAAGTATGAAGCCGCCAATATCATTGAGCGGATCATTGAGCCCGACCGGGTAATCCAGTTTAAAGTTCAATGGATGGACGACAAAGGCAAAGTGCAGGTAAACCGTGCCTACAGGGTGCAGTTCAACAATGCCATAGGACCTTACAAAGGCGGGATGCGTTTTCACCCCAGTGTTACCCTCGGTGGCCTTAAATTCTTAGGCTTCGAGCAAATCTTCAAAAACAGCCTGACCACACTGCCTATGGGCGGTGCCAAAGGAGGTAGCGACTTCAACCCAAAAGGAAAATCCAATGCAGAAATCATGCGCTTCTGTCATGCGCTGATGGCCGAATTGTACAAGTACATCGGGCCCAACATGGACATTCCTGCCGGCGATATCGGAGTAGGCGGCCGTGAGATCGGCTACATGTATGGCATGTACAAAAAAATTGTGGGCGAGCACCACGGTGTATTTACAGGCAAGGGACGCAACTGGGGCGGCAGCCTTATCCGTCCGGAAGCTACCGGCTTCGGCAACGTTTACTTTGCTGAAGAAATGCTGAAAACCCGCGGAGAGACCATGAAAGGAAAAATTGTTGCAGTTTCCGGTTTTGGTAACGTTTCCTGGGGATCCATCATCAAGGCCAACCAGCTTGGCGCAAGGGTAGTTACCATTAGCGGCCCCGACGGCTATGTTTATGATCCCGACGGAATCACCGGCGAAAAAGTGGATTACCTGCTTGAACTCAGGGCTTCCAACCAGGATATCGTTAAGCCTTATACTTACGAGTTCCCCAACGCACAATTCTTCGAAGGAAAACGTCCATGGGAAGTTAAGTGCGACGTGGCACTTCCCTGCGCCATACAGAATGAGCTAAACCTGGAAGATGCACAAAACCTGGTAAACAATGGTGTATTGTGTGTATCAGAAGGTGCCAACATGCCCTGTACCCCTGAAGCAGTAGAGTTGTTCCTCGAGAGCAAGATCCTTTACGGCCCCGGAAAAGCCGCCAACGCCGGTGGTGTTTCCACTTCAGGACTGGAGCAAACCCAGAATGCACAGATGCTCAACTGGCCCGCCGAAGAAGTAGAAGAAAAACTTCACACCATCATGAAAAACATTCATGAAGCTTGTGTCAAGTATGGAAAAGACGAAGACGGCTTTGTCAACTACGTGAAAGGATCAAACATTGCAGGGTTTATCAAGGTGGCAGATGCCATGATTGATCAGGGCGCAATTTAGGTTTCCCCTGTTTTGGTATAAAAAAGCCATGTGGGAAACCGCATGGCTTTTTTTATAAAAATTTTTCAAATATCCAAGCATTATTATTCAAAAATATTTTTTTTAATCTTTTGTAATAACCGTTGATTTTTCTGTAATTTTCACGGCGAAAACAAAAAAACTCTTGCAAAATGCGCGTACAACGAATTGCACACAAAAAGGAAACACCCCCCGCCGAAAGCCCGGTGGACCTTTCACTGATGAATCAGCTGATAGAAAAATACCGCAACAAAAAAGGGAATCTCATCCCTTTGCTGCAGGGTGCGCAGGAAATTTACGGATACATTCCCAAAGAAGCCTTTACCAAAATACATGAAGAAACCGGTCTGGCACTGAATGAAATGTATGGAGTGGCTACTTTTTACGCCCAGTTCAGGCTGACCCCGGCAGGAAAGCACATCATCAAAATGTGCCACGGTACGGCCTGCCATGTGCAAAGCGTTACCGCCATTACCGATGAATTGCTCGATTTCCTTGAAATAAAAGACGGAGAAACCACCCAAGACGGTTTGTTTACCCTGGAAACCGTTGCCTGCCTTGGTTGCTGCTCCCTTGCACCCGTGATGATGATAGGGGAAGAAACCTACGGCAAACTAAATCCAAAACAAGC
>SLRE01000032.1 GCA_007131125.1 Bacteroidales bacterium
ATTAGTGCTCAGTAGTGTGATAACAATCTCAGCTGGTTTTTTCTTTTTTTTTGGAACCCGAAAAAATGACTACCAAAACATTGGAAAAAAGGAAGGTTACCTTATTGTAAGCCTTACCTGGCTATGCATATCGGCTTTTGGGGCACTGCCTTTCTTTATCTCCGGGTATATTCCAAGTTACACTGATTCCTTTTTTGAAACCATTTCGGGCTTTACCACCACTGGTGCAACAATATTAAATGACATAGAATCCATGTCCAGGGGTTTGTTGTTTTGGAGGAGCATTACCCATTGGCTGGGAGGGATGGGCATTATTGTTTTAACCCTTGCCATTCTTCCAATACTTGGGGTTGGGGGAATGCAGTTGTTTGTTGCTGAGGCACCAGGAACTACTCCTAACAGGCTTCACCCCAGAATTAAAGAAACTGCAAAAAGACTCTGGGGAATTTATGTTTTGTTTACTCTGGCTCAAACTGCATTATTGATGGGTGGAGGTATGGACCTCTTTGATAGCCTTTGTCATGCTTTTAGCACCATGGCTACCGGGGGGTTCTCTACACAAAATGATAGTATTGCAGGATACTCTCCCTATATCCAATACGTTGTAATCCTTTTTATGATTTTTGCAGGTATCAATTTCTCACTTCACTATTTTTTATTAAAAGGCCAGTTCAAAAAGGTTTTAGGAAATGAAGAGCTGCGGTTTTATTTTTTGATAATCGGATTTTTCACACTGATATTCACCATTTCAATATTTATCCTACATCAAACCGGGTTTGAAAAGGCCTTTCGTGATAGTTTTTTTCAAACCGTATCCATTGCCACCACTACAGGTTTTGTAACCTCAAATTACCTTCAGTGGGAGGGTTTTCTCTGGTTTTTTATTTTCATGTTAATGTTTACAGGAGGTTGCATTGGGTCGACAGGAGGAGGTATTAAAATGATTCGGATTTTGGTTTTGGTAAAAAATATGCATTTGGAGTTTAAGCGCCTTCTCCATCCAATGGCCATGGTACCGGTAAGGGTAAACAATAAAACCATCGACCCGGAAATTATCCACAACTTCCTGGCTTTTTTCTTTTTATACATCGCCTTTTTTTTCGTGGGGGCAGCCATCATGACTTTTTTCGGGCTCGACTTTACTTCTGCTATCGGTGCATCTATTGCAACAATCGGAAATATTGGCCCAGCAATTGGTAGTGTAGGTCCTGTAGAAAGCTATGCCCACATTCCTGTAGGAGGAAAATGGGTTTTGAGTTTCTTTATGCTTCTGGGAAGGCTGGAGCTTTTTACCGTGTTGCTTATTTTTTCTCCCAGCTTCTGGAAAAGCTGACACCTAAAAGTATTCCTGAAGTCCTTTTTTGATGAATTCTCCGTTGCGAATATTTAATAGCCCCATAAGGTCTTTTTCAGTCAGGGAATGTTGTGTCTTCATTCGGGAAACAAATGCGTCAAAATCATCAATATCCCGCATTGCACTTAACTCATCAAGCAACACTCCCTCAACCGGTCCACATTCATAATCTCTCATCACATAATACCTTTCACCGAATATTTTCCGGCTTTTGTTCAGGGGGTATTCTTTAAAGGGATTGGCATAGGAAACCCTGTCGTAAAGGCTGGAGCAGATATAACCTACATGAAGCGCACCGGGTATTTTCCGGAGTAAAGGCCAGTGCTTCAGCCTGAAGTAAAGGATATTTGATTTTGGATGCCAGGAGTATTCATCCCCGGAAGTTTGATTATCCTGCAGCAATTGCCTGGCTTTTTCCGCCATGACCCCTTTCATGGAAAGTTCCCGGATAAACCCTGCCCGGGTAATGTCTTCAGAGGGCCGGCACATGTCTCTGGCGATTCGCATCCTGGCAGCAAGATTCTGGTGGGTATGTTTAAAAACAAAACTGCAGTAGTTAATTTGTATGGGAAGGTTTTCCTCAAAAGCTTTCAGCATTACCTTCAGGGCTGTGATTTCCGATTCGGCTACCAGCAATTTCCCGGCATGAATAAATGTATATCCCCGTTTCAGCAGTTTTTCTGCATTGTGTGCGGTACATCTCATCTGGTGAAGATTCAGGAACTTCACCCCTGCTTTGCCCAGCAAGGGAAGCGCTTTCAGCAAACGGTCAAAATGATGGGGTACAGCCGGTATCTCAACCGTAACATTGGGAATAAAGCGGGCGGCCAAGGCCGGCTTCTCCGCATTATATCCCAGGGCGGCAATATCAAAGCGTATCTCATCAAGGCCCGCATCCCTGAGTGCGGCAAGCCTTGGCTCATCTGCCAAAAGCCCGTTGGTATATAGCCAAACGTACATATCCGACCCGAAACGGTTTTTGATGGCCCTGATATACCTGATGGTTTTATCGAATACCAGGAAGGGCTCTCCTCCGCTGATGCTGCAACCTTTGAAATTAAACTTTTCAAGGTAATCCAGGTAATCCCCCGGATGGGAAAAGGTAAGGTTGTTGGTGGAAGGCTCGGCATGCTGGTCCTGGGGGGCGGGGCAATAAAAGCAATCTGCATTGCAGCGGTTGTTAATAAAAAGGCAGGACCAGTTCCCCTCCCCGCATATGCGGCAACCGGGAGAAAGACCCCGGCAGTCCACCTTTGTATTGTTGAACCCAAAGGCGGCACCATGCTGAACCAGCTTTTCAATAACAACCCGGCGTTCCTCTTCCAGGGCTTCCAGCTCCGCTGAAGTGGGAAAAGAAACCCGGTCGTAAATTTCACGGTATTCTCCCCTGCTGCGGTCCTTAAGCAAAGATTTTTCAAACGGGCTCACCGGGTTGACGTACTTCATGTTTTTCATTATTTGATTCAATCGGTCAGATACCGCTTCCTGAAATGCAGGGGGAAACCATCCTTGACATTATCATTCCTTTGTTTGTCAACCCACCTGCCATGGCTCCTTATATCCGCCAAAATTCATTTTTTAAATAAAAGTTCAGGAAAATTTTCTTCCATGAAAAAGTTCCTGAAAATACATAATATTATCATTGAAATTCAGGTATTTTTAAACAAAAATTCAAAGACCATTTTTCCAGGAAAAAATGCCAAAAAGGATACAGACCCCGAAAGGGACTTTTTTCTTGAAAAGGTAAGGGAGCAGGCAATGCTGGAACAAATCCAGGCACTTGACAATGAAATTCTTGGCCCTCACCAGGGAATCTCTTATGAATTGCTCAAGGCCATAGCCCTGCAGGATGGGCTGATTGCCTGCAAAGCCGGGGAAAAACTTGTTGGTGCAGCCATGCTTGCCCTGGAATC
>SLRE01000289.1 GCA_007131125.1 Bacteroidales bacterium
ACAATTACCACTTTCCCGGCCTTAATATCCCGGATGGCTTCTTCTATGGTATTGAACTTTTTTTGCATTATATTATTGGTTCCCTTTTTTTCGGTTTATCGGACAATGATCTTTTCAAGCTTGCTGCAAACACTGCTCCAGTGAAAATTTCGCAAAACAAACTGATGCCCTTTTTCCGCCAGCTCTGCCCTTTGCCGGGGATTGTTCAGCAAATATAATATTTGCCGGGCATACTCTTCAGGGGTTTCCCCGATTAGTATCTCCTTTTGTGGTATGGCCTTCAGGGCCTGGTTAGCCAGGGAAGAAGTGATGCAGGGAAGCTGCATGGCCATGGCTTCCAGTACTTTATTCTGAAGGCCTGTGCCAATGCGCATGGGAGCAACAAAAATCTTTGAACCGGCATAAAATTCACGAATGTCGTCTACCCAACCCGTTATGGTAACCCTCCGAGATTGCAGGGATTTTACCCCGGGAGCAGGATTGGCACCCGCAAGTACAACGGTCACTTCAGGATTTTGTTTCCATACGTGGGGCATGATCTCCTGCACCAGGTATCTTGCCCCGTTCACATTGGGGGGATATCCCATATTGCCTGTAAATACCACATCATAGATTTTTTCTTTTTCCATAGGAAAGAAAAAATCCGTATCTACTCCATTGGGAATTATTTCAATGGAATTTCTTTGCTCGTGTGGAATAAGATCCCGGTCAGGGTCAGAAATGATCACCTTTTTCTCAAATCTTTCAAAAGCCTTTTCTTCATAGTCAAGCACCCTCTGGTACTCCTGCCGCAACAAAGGCTTCAGATACCAGGCAGAGATATTCAGCCGGCGCTGCAGCCCTTTGGAAAAAACATCCTGGTAATCCAGGGTTTTGTCAGCCGGTAGCCCGTTGGCATATTCTGCAGTGCGGATCAGCTGAAAAAACAAATGATCAGGCTTATGAATCCGGATAAGCTCCTGGATTTTTCTGTTGACCCTTTTGCTGAAAAAATAAGCTACCTGGTAAGGCTTGTCAGAGAAAAAATTCCTGATGAGCCTGAAAAAAATGCCGGTGGGCGAAAGACGGAAAAAATGAAGTGATTTGGTATAAGGCTTCAGGAATTCATAGGCTTCAGGGGGAATGGGGCGGTCGCTCAGGGCACAAAGAATGATGTCGTGATTTTTTGACATTTCCCTTATCTGGTAAAAAGCCCTCAGCTTGTCACCTTTTTCGAGAGGGTAAGGAACCCTGGAAAGCAGAATGAATATTTTTTTCCTCAACCCTGGTAGAATTTCAATTATTAATGCCCTAATAGCAAGGCAAAAGGGGCAAATTAATTTTTGGCAAAGGTATTAATTATACTTCTCATTCGGAATAAAATCCGCTGTAAAACTTCATGAGCCGCTCTATGATGGGCTGCATGGCATAATGTTTCAGGGCAAACTCCCTGGCGTTTTCCCCGATTTTTTCTGCAAGTTTCGGCTGCCGGAAACAAAGCAGGATGTTACGGGCCATTTCTTCCGCATTGTTGCCCACCAGTATATTTTCTTTATGCCGGCAGTCGATGCCCTCTGCACCTACCACGGTAGAAACAATAACTTTTTTTGCTGCCATGCCTTCCACAATCTTTACCCGCATGCCTCCTCCAGAAAGCAGGGGCACCACCATGACCTTTTTCGACAAAATAAACTCCAGGGCATCTGGGACCTGCCCTGCCACCTTTACCGAATCCGACTCATAGCGGTAAAATCTCTGCGGCGTGCGCTTACCGGCAAGATAAAACTTCAGTTCGGGGTTTTCTTTCACCACCAATGGCCATACCTTTTCCAGGAACCATTCAACCCCTTCCTGGTTGGGCCTCCAGTCCATGCTGCCAAGATGAAAAACCGTATTGGCTTCTGCTTCAGGCAGAGGATCAGGCAGGTTGAAAGCCGGTATACCGGCCGGAACAACTGATGAGGGCCTGGAAAAACCATGCTTGTGGAAAAAATCAAGGTCGATGGATGAAATGGCAACCAGCCCGTCAACATGATGGATAACCTCCATCTCAAATTTTCGCAACCTGCCGGCAAGAAGTTTCAAATAGCGCTTTTTAAGAGGATTGGAACATGCAGCCGCCATACGCTCCCAGATAAAATGCTCAATGTTGTGGGAACGGTACAAAAGCGAAGCCCCGGAATTTTTACGGATTACCGGAATATAAGGGGTAAGGTAAAGGCCCTCGAGCTGAATGATATCAAAAGTTTCCTCCTTCAGGATTTTTTCCAGGCGCTTCTCTACTTTCCTGTCATAAAACCTTTGCAGGTTATATGACCTTTTGGTGAAAAGATTTAAAAACGCAGCAAGGGGTTTAACCCGGGTATCGACAGCATGGGATTCAAAGCGGGTCTGGGAATAGTATTCCTCAGAGATCCTTTCCTGCCCGGAGTTTTTCCTGGAAGGGTCAAGTGCCAGTACCTTCACCTTGTAGCCGTTTTCCAGCAATCCGCTTGTTACTTGGTGCATGGCAATAGAGCCTCCGTCGGAAGGCGGAAAAGGAACCTTATGGCATAGCTGTAATACGCGCATCAATCAGGGGTTTGCCTGTTTTTTCTTTTAAATACTCCGGTGATCTTCTCAAACTTCTTCAGGTAGCTTTCCGTATCCAGAAGGCTGGAATCGGTAGTTGCTTTAATGGTAAGTAAAACCCCCACCGGGAGCAATACCAGGGAAGATATCCACATGCCCTGGTGGGCTTCCAGCACTCCTTCCCTTACAAATTTTTCTCCCATGATGGACATTACATGAAAAACCACAAAAAACAGCACGGAGATCACAAGGGGAAGACCAAAGCCGCCTTTCCGGATGATGGCCCCAAGAGGCGCACCAATGAGAAAAAGCACCACACAGGCAAAGGAAAGCGTGAACTTCCGATGAAATTCTATCTGGTAGCGGGCAAGATTGCGGCTTCTCTGCCGGAATTCGTCATGGGAGTATTTGGTATGGTCTTTATTTGATCTGACTTGTTCCATGGCCCGAGACAATATCCTTTCTTTGCCGAAAGTCTCGTCCCTTCCCGAAGAAATATCCATCCTCATACTTAGGAAATCCTCCGGAGGAATTTCTTCCAGGTCTCCGGGTTCAAGCCTTGAAAAGTACCTCCAACGGGTTTTATAGTTTTCCTTGAAATTATTTTTTCTTTTTTGTAGTGCCGTAGAAAGTGAATCTTCAAAGTAAATCAGCTGCGAGAGGTTCAGCATACGAAAGTTGCTTTTGAAAAGTTCTTCATCGGTGCGGGTGAGGTCAAAACCGCTCAGGTCGAACTTCCTTACCTGCTTGTCAAAATAGGTGCGTTGAAATTGCCTGGAGGGATCGCGTGGGTTTTGAGGATCTGCCTCTTCGTAGTTGGCCCCGTGATGTAGTGTCAATACCAGGTTTCGTTTGTCGGGGGTTACCGCCATGGTGCCCCACTCAGCCAAAGTAAGGTTGATGTTGCCACGCCTGTCGGTATGATTGTAAATTTTGATTCCCCTTAGGGTTTGCCCGTCGGGCTCCTTTTCATCAACCCGTATTACATAATTGTCGATACCCCGGTAATAGATGCCCTCAACAATATTAAAGGCAGGCCGGTGATGGCGCACATCGTAAAGCAGCGAAAGGCTTTTGAGGTTTGCAACAGGCAATACATTGTTGGAAAAGTAAAATGCGGTCAGGGCCAGGAAAGATGAGATCACAACCAGGGGCCACATAATTTTGCTCAAAGAAATTCCTGCAGACTTAAAAGCCACCAGCTCATAATGCTCACCCATGGCGCCCATGGTCATGATGGAGCTGAGAAGCACAGCAAGGGGCAGGGCCATTGGAACAAAAGTGGCCGTGAGGTAAAACAATAATTCAGCAAAAATATACCACTCCAGCCCTTTTCCTACCAGATCATCAATGTATTTCCACAGAAACTGCATCAGCAGTATGAAAAGCGCAATGAAAAAGGTAGCGACAAAAGGCCCGATATAGGACTTGACTACGAGCTTATGGAGTTTTTTCATTTTACCAGAACAAAAACCGGCCGGATTCTTTTTTTTACCGGATTTTCCCTCAACAAGCAGTTGATTTGCAAAGATACGAAATACTGATTGTTTATTTATCCTCCTGATAGTGTAACGACCGCCCGTTAAATTTATTTAACAAAAGGAATGCCGGATTATTTTTATTTTCATGATTACCTTTGATAAAGATTTTTTCAGGAATGGCAATTCATAAAACAAATTCAAGGTTTAAACCCGAAGGCTTTTTACTGATAGCCCTGCTGTTTCTTTTAAACTCGTCCTGTACCATTTACCATATCCCGAAATTTGAAAGGAAGGATATTCAGCAGTTTGAAATGGTTGAGCTGGGCGGGATGAAACAGGGGGTTTGGATCCGTGGGGATAACAAGGATAATCCGGTGATGGTTTTTTTACACGGAGGCCCGGGTTATCCTATGTTTCCTTTTGCCCCTATGGGAGAAACCATGAAACGTTTGGAAAAGTCCTTTACCATGGTATACTGGGAGCAGAGGGGAACAGGGAAATCCCTGAGCAGGCGCATCCCCCCGGAGACTGTGACTGTGGACCAGTTTGTAAGCGATACCAGGGAACTGATTGAATGCATACAGGAAACCCTTGGGGTAGAAAAGGTATTTATATGGGCTCACTCCTGGGGATCTAATTTTGGCGCAAAGTTTGCCGCCCGACACCCAGAAATGCTTCATGCTTATATATCAACCGGGCAGAGTGTAAATCCATACCGTAACGAACGTCTTGCTTATGAGTTTGTCCTGGAGCAGGCCAGGGAGGAAAACAACCGTCGTGCCCTGCGTGAAATGGCCACCATCGACACCCTCAAAGCCAACTACCATCTAGAAGATGCCCTGCTGGTCAGAAAGTGGGTTTACCGCTATGGTGGAATTGTAAAAAAGGGAGCAGAGGAAAGATTTTATGTAAATATTAAAGATGTCTTTGTCATTCTTACTGCCCCCCAATACAGCATTCTGGAACGGCTTAATCTCTTGATCCACCCCTATTTTTCCATCCGGAAATTATGGACCGACCTTAAGGAGATCAATTTGAAGGAGCAGGCTCCCCGCATTGAGGTACCGGTTTATTTCCTGGTGGGCAGAAACGACATCATTGTATCTGCTAAACTGGCCGAAGAATACTTTAATAAATTAGAAGCCCCGGCGGGTAAGGAACTAATCTGGTTTGAGCGATCTGCGCATCGCCCTCATGAGGAAGAAAGGGAGAAATTCCTGGGGGTGATGAAAAAACATATCCTGGGAAATGTTTTACCTCATCTTGAGGATCTGGAAAAAAAGGAAGCCTTTAAAGACATTCCTTCTCCATAAGGATCAGTTGGTTTTTAGCAGGCAAGTTTTTCAGCCGTTTCCTTTATCTTACGCACAATGGTTTCTCTGTCGTCATGAAACTCGATTTCCACAATCTTTACGAATGGGAATTGCTGGAGCACTTTCCGGCCTAACCTGCATTGGTATTTGCTGTTAATCAAAGGGCCAACCACTACCACATCTTTGTATTGGTTTTCTATCACCCTGCACAAGGCATCATAACTGTCGGCTTTTTTTATTACCTGCATGCCGTTTTTCTTTTCCAGTAGGTCGGTAAGCCCGTTTAGCATAATATCGCTGCTTTCGGCTATGATCACTTTTATTTTATGCATATCGTTAACTGATTTGATATGCTAAATTAAGGCTTCCCCGGGTAGGCGCGTTCCGTGTTTTTACGTGATTTGATTCCAATAAATGACCCGAATAATTCACTGAAAAAAAAGCCGGCCTTTTGTGAGGACCGGCTTTAATCTTTTATCATAACAGGAAATAAAAAACTAAATTTCGATGATCTTATGCTTGATGGCAAATTTGATCAGCTCTACGGAGTTTTTCATGTTGGTTTTTTGAAGGATATGGTTTTTATGCGACTCAATTGTGCGGACACTTAAAAACAATTTGTCTGCTATCTCCGTATTGTTAAATCCTTCGGCAAAAAGTTGCAATACCTCCAACTCCCTTTTGGTAAGTTGTGGCAGGGCACTTACGTTTTTCTTACGTTTGGTGGAATAATTCCTTACAATCTCGTCTGAAATAGTGGTATGAAAAAAGTTTTTTCCGGAATGGATGGCGTTAATGGCTTCTATGAGTTCTTCTGAAGCCACATCCTTGGGTACGTATCCGTCGGCCCCTGCATCAATGGCATCCGAAATGTTGTCATAGTCAGAATGCATGGACAAAATCAGCACCTTAATGGCAGGATACTTCTTTTTAATGGCTTCGGTGGTTTCAATGCCCGACATCTCAGGCATGCTGATATCAACCAATATAACATCGGGAACAACTTCTCCAAGAAGTTTCAGGGCTTCTTTCCCGCTGTGGGCAATTCCAACCACCTCAATTTCGGGGGCGCTTTTTAAAAACAAACTGATACAGTCGGTTACCAATTTATGGTCATCAACAATAATTACTTTTATCTTTTCCATTTGGCAGCAACTTTTACCCCGGTTTATAATTTAATTTAAGATGTGCGGATGCCACCCTGCATCCAATGCAATACAAATAAACAACAAGTTTGTTAAAAATACAAAAAAAAGTTAAAACTAAGGGGTGCATTCGAGCTTTGAACCCTTTCGTATAAAAAATTTACCCAGCTTACTCCCCGCACTTGTTAAAGACGGTTGCCGAGGCCTGGGCCGTGGGCATTATCAGCATGTCGTTCACATTTACATGTTCAGGAAGGGTCGCAACAAATACTACAGCCCTGGCCACGTCGTCTCCATTCAAAGGCCGGTATCCCTCGTAAACCTTTTTGGCCTTTTGAATGTCTCCGTGAAATCTGACTTCGGAAAATTCCGTTTCGGTGGCACCCGGGCTTACATTGCTAACCCTGATCCCGTATTGAACCAGATCCATGCGCATGCCCAGGGAAAGGGCATCCACAGCTTTTTTCGTTGCGCAGTATACATTGCCTTTGGGGTAGGTTTCCTTGCCCGCAATCGAGCCAATATTGATAATGTGCCCGTTTTTTCTTTCGGTCATTCCCGGAATTACCGCACGGCTTGCGTAAAGCAGCCCCTTCAGGTTCGTGTCAATCATTTTTTCCCAGTCTTCGATGTTTCCTTCTTCTATGCCACTCAACCCAAGGGCCAACCCTGCGTTGTTCACCAATACATCTATCCTCCTCCATTCCTCCGGAAGCTTGCTTATGGCCTGCTCTGTTTGCTGCCGGTTGGAAACATCAAACGAAAGGGACAATACCTCCACAGAATATTTTTCGTTTAAGGCTGTTTTTAATTTTTCAAGACGGTTTTTGCGCCTGCCGGTCAGGATCATCCGAAAGCCTTCTGAAGCAAAACGCCAGGCGCAGGCTTCACCTATGCCGCTGCTTGCACCGGTTATCATTATGGTTTTACTCATTTTTTGTTTCTTTTTGACGGGAAGTGAAATCCCGGAATTTATATTTTATTTTTTCAAAGAATTCTATCAACCATCTGATGGGCTGCCATTGAGATGCTTTCTGTATATCCGTTACCGTTATGAATGCAATCCATAAAAATGGCAAAGCGGGCACTTTGTACCTTACAAGGGAGCCGTAAACCTGCGTGGAAATGCCGATAAAAGTAAAAAACAGCAGGGTAAACAACAGGCCCATCCATGCAATAGGGGGTAGTCCCTTGTTCTTAATGGCTTTTATCAGGAGCACGATGGTAATAAACTTTATAAACAGGTTTTCGATGGCAGACATTACAATCAAAGGAGAGGAGGAATCCAGCAGGTGGGGCCGAAAAAAAACATTGATTAAGGCCTTTGGAGCAAATGCTGCAATCTCAGAAAAACGGGCTTGAAGATGCCTCACCTCAATGATGCTGCCCGCTTCCACATGCAGGGAGTATAAAACGGAATGATTTTGCTTGCGGGCCAGCAGTTCAATGATATCGTACTGTGGAAATACCTGCCCAATACCTAAGGCAAGAAGTCCCGAAATGAGGGTGACCGACAGAAAAACCACCGATGGATTTTGGAATTTCCTTTTCAGAGAGAAATAAAAAGCCAGCAGGCAAGGGATGAATAAAAACAGCACATAGGGCTTTAAAAGAGTAAACATGAAGGTGACAAAAGCCAATGCTGCGGTATTCCACAGGGTTATTTTTTTCTGGTAGAAAACCCGGTGCACCATAAACAACCATAAACCGAATATGCCCATCAGCAGGCCTTCTTTGATGATTCCCGAAGCCCAGAAAAGTACCGAAGGCATCAAAACAATACCACCCAAAAGCCATTGTGCTTTTTCCCTTGGGGAAAAATTAATAGCAAAGTGGTATATCCCTACCAGCCCTGCAAAGGAAACAAAATTCAAAACCACGTTGTGTACATGCAGATAACCGAATGAAAACAGATGAACCAGGGCATTAAAACGGATCAACACCCGGTTGTCGTTATAAAGAGGGGAGTCCCATGGACGATACCAATGGCCTATTTCCGAATAATAAACTTCAAGGTGCTCCTGACGGGAACTTATCCCGGTAAGCATCTTCAGGTAGTCCATTGGATTTTCATGGACAGCCGAAAACATCACTTTTCCCTGCCTGAAAAAGCTGAGAAAATCTGCTGTGTCAGGGTCAAAATAAAGGGTATAGGCCAGAATAAAGGCCAAGCCGCTGAAACATTTAAACAGGAACAAAAAGGCAAGAGTCCTGAAACCAATAAAAGGGGTGTTGCGAAAAAAACCACCGTATTTAATAACGCCAAGGAACAGAACTACCCAAAACAAAGTATAAACGGCTTCCAGCATAATTTTTCAAAGATAATTCTTAATTGCCAAAGAAATGTTTTTGTGGCTGCGCATAGTTAAGTATTTTTGCAAATCTTTGCAACTCATAAAAAAACCCATGGAAAAAATGGATGCGCTTCCCCAGGTTAACGAAAAGGTAATCAAAGAACTTGGCGTTTTGCCCGAAGAATATGAAAAAATCAAAGAGTTTCTTGGCCGGGAACCCAACTTCAATGAGCTGAGCATTTATGCAGTGATGTGGTCAGAGCACTGTTCCTATAAGAACTCCATCAAATGGCTGAAAACGCTTCCCCGAAAAGGACCTCACCTTCTGGCAGAGGCAGGGGAGGAAAATGCCGGACTGGTGGATCTTGGCGATGGCCTGGCCTGTGCTTTCAAAATTGAATCGCACAACCATCCTTCTGCACTTGAACCCTACCAGGGTGCTGCCACTGGAGTTGGAGGCATCAACCGCGACATTTTCACCATGGGTGCCCGCCCCATTGCACAGCTTAACTCTCTGCGCTTCGGAAACCCTGAGCTTGAACGCACCAAATGGCTTCTCAAAGGGGTAGTAAAAGGCATTGGAGATTATGGGAATGCCTTTGGTGTTCCGGTGCTGGGAGGGGAGGTGTTTTTCGACGAATGCTTTAATACCAATCCCCTTGTCAATGCCATGTCCGTTGGGGTGATGAAAACCGGCAACACGGTTTCCGCCATTTCCTATGGTGCAGGTAACCCCGTTTTTATAGTGGGGTCTGCTACCGGAAAAGACGGCATCCACGGGGCAACCTTTGCATCTGAAGATATTACCGAATCCTCTGCCGACAAGATCCCCGCCGTGCAGGTGGGCGACCCCTTCCAGGAAAAACTTTTGCTGGAAGCTACACTTGAAGTGATCAAAACCGGGGCAGTTGTCGGGATGCAGGATATGGGAGCTGCCGGTATTACCTGTTCCACCAGTGAAATGTCAGCAAAAGGTAAACACGGAATGATCATTCACCTCGACAAGGTGCCCATGCGGCAGAAAAACATGCAGCCCTTTGAGATTCTCCTGAGTGAATCTCAGGAAAGAATGCTGGTTGTGGTAGAAAAAGGACGGGAAAAAGAGGTGGAAGAGGTTTTTGAAAAATGGGACCTGAATTGTGTGCAAATTGGTGAGGTGATCGAAGGCGATATCCTGAAATACTATTTTCATGGAGAACTGGTTGCAGAGGTGCCTGCCGATTCGCTGGTGCTTGGCGGAGGCGCTCCGGTGTATGAGCGCGAATACCGTGAACCTGCCTATTTTGCTGAAAAAGATAAGTTTTCAATTGATCAGGTGCCCGAACCGGAGGATTTGAAAAAGGTTGCCCGCTTTTTGACCGGCCACCCCAACATTGCTTCAAAAAAATGGGTGACAGACCAATATGATACCATGGTGGGAACCAAAAACATGACTACCAACAATCCTTCGGATGCAGGGGTGGTGAACCTGAAAGGCACCCAAAAAGCCCTTGCTTTGTCGGTTGACTGCAATTCCCGCTATGTTTATGCTGATCCCATGACGGGCTGTGCCATTGCCGTGGCCGAAGCGGCAAGAAATATTGTTTGCGCCGGGGGAGTCCCTTCGGCCATTACCAATTGCCTTAATTTCGGTAATCCATACAACCCTGAAGTTTATTGGCAGTTTGTCAATGCCATCAAAGGCATGAGCAGTGCCTGCGAAAAATTCAAGACCCCTGTTACCGGAGGAAATGTCAGCTTTTACAATCAGGCAACCTCCGGCAGCAAAACCGAACCGGTATTTCCTTCCCCGGTTATTGGCATGATGGGAGTGCTGCAGGACAAATCGCACCAAACCGGCATGGGGTTTCGCAAGGAAGGAGATCAGATCTTTTTGATCGGCAGCTCCCAGAACGACATCAACTGCTCGGAATACCTTTACAGTTATCATGGTGTGAAACTTTCCCCTCCTCCGCATTTCGATCTGGATGAGGAACACCGGGTACAACAGGTGCTTTATGAAGCTATTGTCAAAGGGCTTGTCAACTCAGCCCATGATGTGGCCGACGGAGGGCTGTTTATCGCCTTGTATGAAAGCGCAAAGGTTTTCAATAAAGGTTTCAGGATAGAATCCGATGCAGGGATCCGTAAAGATGCTTTTCTTTTCGGTGAAGCTCAAAGCCGCATTGTGGTGAGCGTTAGTCCTGAGAAAGAGGAAGAATTTGCCGAACTGATGGCTCTTTCAGATGTTGATTTTTCACTGCTGGGTGAAGTCAGCGGACAGGATGCTTTTATTGATGGAGAGAGCTACGGCAGCATTAAGGAATTGATCGGGGTTTCAGAAAGGGCTTTCCCGGAAATGATGGGAGAATAAACCCATTGATCAAAAAAAAAAGGAACGGTTGCCCTCAGCAGCCGTTCCTTTTTTTTATCAGGTGGATTTTCTTACCAGATCTCTGCCCGGTTTTCGGGTGCAATAAACCTGAGGGCAGATTCATCAATATCAAAAGCCTGGTAAAAAGCTTCAAGGTTGTAAACTATTCCGTTTACCCTTGCTTCTCCGGGGGAGTGGGGGCCTTCGTTGAGCTGTCGCATGAGTTCCTGTTCGCGGATGTTGTTGCGCCATACCTGGGCATAAGCCAGGAAAAACCTTTGCTCCGGTGTAAAACCGTCGATAAGACCGGGCCGCCCGTCTTCCTCAAGCTTGTTTTGCAGGGCCTGGAAGGCAATGGTTAATCCTCCAAGGTCTGCAATGTTTTCACCAAGGCTGAGTTCTCCGTTTATGGTCAGAGTATCCAGCATTACATAGTTGTTGTATTGATCAACCAGCACCTCTGCCAGTTCTTCAAAACGTTTGGAATCATTTTCAGTCCACCAGTCACGAAGGTTTCCGTCAGGTGCATATCTTCGTCCCTGGTCGTCAAAACCATGGGTCATCTCGTGGCCTATCACCATGCCAATGGCCCCGAAGTTTACCGCATCATCACCGTCCATAAAGAAAAACGGGGGTTGCAGGATGCCTGCCGGGAAAACGATCTCATTCATGGTGGGGCTGTAATATGCATTAACGGTCTGGGGATTCATGAACCATTCGTCCCGGTCAACGGGTTCTCCGATTTTTTCCAGGTTTCTTTGGGTGTTGAAACGGCTGGCTTCCATCATGTTCAGCACATAAGCCCGATCGTATATCTCAAGACCCGAATAATCGGTCCACTTATCGGGGTAGCCGATTTTTACATTCATGGATTCCAGTTTCTTGTGGGCTTGCTTCCTGGTTTCTTCACTCATCCAGGCCAGCTGATCGATTCGCTCAGAAAAGGCCTCCCTCAGGTGTTCCACCAGGTCTTCCATTCTTTCTTTGGCCTCAGGAGGGAAATGGCGGTTTACGTATTCCTGCCCAAGCGCTTCGCCCAGGGCACGGTTTACGGAGCCTAGCGCACGCTTCCAACGCTCCTGCTGGGATTTGCTTCCTGACATAACCCTTCCGTAAAAATCAAAAGAAGCCTCCTCAAAGTCGGCAGATAAAAAGGAAGCATTGGAGCGCAGCAAATTCCAGCGCAGGTAGATTTTCCAGGTTTCCAGGTCGATATCCTGCAGGGTGGCGGAAGCTTCCCTGAAAAACTTGGGCTGGGAAACGTTCATGTCTTCTGGTTCAATGCCTAATTTGTCAAAGTAAACATCCCAGTTGATACCGGGTGCAAGGTC
>SLRE01000224.1 GCA_007131125.1 Bacteroidales bacterium
CCGCACAGACCATTTGCCCCGGGATGGAAGCTTCAGGGCTGCTACCCGTTCTTCCGATTACGGGTTTTCCTATGATTACCGCCAAAACCCAAATCAGCGGCTGAGTCTCAATGCAGCCTACCGGCAGTTGTCCTTTCTGGATGAGCCGGTGTTTTCCCTTCCTGACCAGCAAAGCGATGAAAATACCTTCATCGGAAGGGTCGATTACTTTTCACGATGGCTCGACGGAGTAATCACATCCTCCCTGTTTTATGAATCAGGGAGCGGGATGGAAAGAGAGAGGGAATATATTTACATGGAAGTGCCCCCCGGACAGGGCGTTTATACCTGGATTGACTACAACGAAAACGGAATCATGGAGCTGGATGAGTTTGAAATTGCCCAGTATCCTGACCAGGCAAACTTTATCAGGGTTTTTGTCCCTACCGATAATTTTATCAGGACTTATTCCACCGTTTTCAGTCATACGGTTAACATCGACCCTGCCCGCAAATGGAGGGAAAGTGAAGGCTGGCGAAAATTTGCCTCAAGGTTCAGCAATCGCCTGGTGTACCGTATTGATAAGAAAAACCAGGGCGGAGCGACCCTGGAGAACTTTAATCCCTATTTTACCGATGTGGAAGATAGCCTGCTGATATCCCTGAACTCCTCCATTCGTAACTCACTTTTTTTTAACCGTTCTTCTTCGGTTTTTGGAATGGAGTTGATATACCAGGATAGCCGGAATAAAATGCTGCTGAGTAACGGATTTGAAACCCGCATCACTTCCAAAACGGGAATAAATGCCCGATGGAATATTACCCGGCAGTATGCTGTAAACCTTGAATTATCGCAAGGCATCCGGGAAAACCAATCGGAGTTTTTCCTGAAGAGAAACTACCGAATTTATTATTACGACCTGGAACCCACTCTCAGTTACCAGCACAACAGCCGTTTAAGGGTCAGTGGTTTTTATGGGTTTTCGGAAAAGAAAAACCTGAGAGGACTTGAAAACGAAAAAGCCATTACCCACAGGGGAGGAGCTGAAGTCAGGTATAGCTTTCCCGGCAGAGGCAATATAAACGGTCGTTATCAGTTGTCTGACATCAATTATCCTTTTAATGAGAATACCCCGGTAGCCTTTGATATGCTTGAGGGTTTGAGGCCCGGTACCAACCACCTCTGGAACCTCACCTGGCAGCAAAACCTCAGCCAGTGGCTTCAGCTTAATCTGTCATATCATGGTCGTAAACCTCCTGATGTAAATGCCATCCATACCGGCAGCATGCAACTTAGGGCTTTCTTTTAAATAAACTGAACTTCTGCGGAACTTGCGGGTTTTATGTGTGTGGCTTCATCTGTTTGCAGATGTATTTTACAGAATTTTTTATTAGCTTTGCCTTAAAGCGAAACCTGTAATTATTGTTTTCTGAAATTCTTTTAAGTTGAAAATAAAGGTTTTTTTAAGTGGCGTTTTTTTAGGGATTTTCCTGATGGTCTATCCCTTTTTCACCCTAAGTGGTAGTCCTTCCCGGGGGGGGTATAATAATTTTTCCCTGGGATTGAATGCCGGCACTTTTACCCCTTTCACCGATATTAAGGAAAATAAATATTTCCCGGCCTCCAATGAATGGTCTTTTGGGGGTGGATTGGACTTTAATTACCATATTACTCCGGTGTTTACCCTTAAAGGGCAGTTTCTGATGGGAGAATTGAGAGGGACCCGGGAAGCGAACGACCGTCAGTTTGAAGCCAATTTTCTGGAAGGGGGGCTCATGGCCAGGGTTAGTTTCAACAAGCTGATTGCCCCATCGCTTTCCATGAATAGCAACTTTAACATTTTTGGGGTGGTAGGGGTTGGAACCATCGGTTTCAGGACCAAAAAAATGACTTTCGAAACGGGAGAAATCGTGAGCACCATTGGGTATTCTCCTGACGGCATGGATAAAGAAAGCCGGGAGTTTGATCTGACCATACCTTTCGGCCTTGGTGTTGATTATAAGATTTCTGACAGGGTAAGTATTGGTTTAACCTCTGCTTTCAGGTATGTGCATTCCGACCGGCTGGATGCAAGGGTGTCGCCAACGGCAGCCAAAGACATGTATAACTATACTTTTTTTGGCCTTACCTACAGCATAGGGGGCTACTCAAGGTCCCGCGACTGGGCTCCCTTGCCAAGGATGCTCTATCCTGAAGAATATGAAAGATTAAGTAATCTTGCCGGCCAGGCAGGAGACCTGAGAAGGCAGGTCATCAGTCTGGAGGAGGAAAAAAGAATCAGGGAAGCCCTGATAGATGAAAAGCAAAGGAGAATTCAGGCGCTTGAAAGCCAGCGAAACCAACTTACCGGTGAAGTTTCCCAGCTTAAGGATTCACTGGAGCAGGTTGCAGAGCGGGGACCCGGAAGGACAGCGGACCCTGTTGACCTGGATGAATATTTTTCTGTGCAGGTTTTGTCCACCGCCAGCGACCTGAATGTTGACGAAGTACGCGGTTATTTTGGCATTAACCAAAGGCTGAAAAAAATTCAGTCCAACGGTTTAAATAAATACCTCATGGGAACTTTTGAAACCCGTGATGAAGCAGAATCCCAGAGAGAAAACCTCCGTTCGCAGGGCATCAGAAATGCAACCGTGGTCAGGGTCAAAGACGGCAGGATACAAAATTAAGGCAATTATCCCCGAATCATCCGCTTGCCCATTTGCCGGAACAATCATTTTCATTTTTAATTAACTCCTGGTTTTACGCCTGTGTGTCATGCCTGCAGGTGCCGGCCCGGCTTCCGGGATTTTTATTCCATGGTTTTCTGGTTTTGGTTTTTAACAAAAATGGGTTGATGGGCCCGCCTGCCAAATTTTTTTCAAGTTTTATCTTTAATTTCATTGTGGTTTGAAGATTTTTTTAACTTTGCTTACATGTTTTTAGTTTAAATAGGTATAGAGAGGTAATAACTAAAATACCGGAATCGTGAAAAAAGCAGGAAAAATTCTCGGGGTGCTGCTTGTTTTCACTGTGATTGGCCTGGCTTGTCATGGTGCAAAAGGCAGCAGTTATCAAAATGAGTATAGCAGGTTTTCGTTGGGTTTGGAGTTTGGAACCCTTTTTCCCTATGGGGACATAAAGGAGTATCGCTATGTGCCGTCATCCGGCGAATGGGGCAGGGGAGGCGGTCTTTTGCTGAATTATCATTTCACTTCGGTATTTACCCTGCAGGGCCATTTGGCCATGGGTGAGCTCACCGG
>SLRE01000092.1 GCA_007131125.1 Bacteroidales bacterium
CCTGAACCTTTTTCCACAATGGCATATTCCACTCCTCCCGGGGTTTTTTTCTTTTCAACCCCTTCCACTGCCAGGGATTCTTTTGGCGGAATAACACTCAGCACCTCTACTTCGTAGGTAAGGGTGGCGTTTGATGGTACCGGACCAAAGGCGTTTTCTCCATAGGCCAGCTCTGAAGGGATGACCAGGGTGGCTTTATCGCCTTCCCTGAGTAAATTCATGGCTTCTTCCAATCCGGCAATAACCTGCCCGCTGCCGACGCGAAAGCTTACCGGCTCTCCCCTTTCGTGGGAACTGTCGAATTCGGTTCCATCCTCCAGTTTTCCGACATAGTGCAGACTGACCATATCGCCCTTTTCCGGGGCTTTGCCATCGCCCCGGTAAGTAAGGGTGTATTCCAGCCCGGAATCGGTAGTTCTGGTTTCAGGAGCCGCAATTTCCCGGGCGGGGCGGCAGCCGGAAAAACCGGCAGACAAAAGCAACAAAAGCCCAATGGAAATCATCAGGCTTTTGCGGCACCTCAGGTTAATCCCGCAGGAATGAAGCTTTTTCATGATTTAAAAAGGTTGAAAGAATTAATTTACGTCCACCAGTTCAACATCAAAAATGAGGGTGGAAAAAGGCGGAATGGTTTGTCCTGCACCTCTTTCACCATATGCCAGGTGAGAAGGAATTACCAGTCTGGCTTTTCCTCCAACGCGCATCAGGTTGATGCCTTCATCCCATCCGCGAATTACCTGACCTTCTCCTAAAACGAATTCGATGGGTTCTCCCCTTTCGTAAGAAGAGTCAAAAACGGTTCCGTCCAGTAACCTGCCTTCGTAATGCACGCTGACGGTGCTTCCGGGTGTGGCTTCGGCTCCTGTACCGGGTTCTTTTTCAATGAAGTACAATCCGCTTTCAAGAGGTTCCTGTGTGATGTCATGCTCCATAAGGTAATCATCCCGGAGTCCTTCTTCAGCATCAGCAAGGTCTTCGCTTTCTCTCATTCTTTCTTCAACCATTTGCTGCTGCTCAATCATAAACTCTTCTTCCGACATTACTCTTCTGAGTTTGATGTTAAAAAGGAGTTCGTTTCCCGGTTCGAGAAATTCCGGCATTTGTCCCATACCTGCCGTATACACGAAAAAGGATTCGGCATCCAGGATGAAGGAAGCGCTGTCGCCTTCAGCCATCAGGGCAAGCCCTTCGTAGATGTCGCCGGGATACTCCGGTTCAATCAGTTCAATGTAAACAGGCATGTCAGCCGTGCGGCTGTCGAACAAAATGGAGTCATCGGCTTTGTTTCTGTAAACCATATCAAGGCTGAGGATTTTGAACAATTCAGCCAGGTCTTCCCCGGTGCGTTCGTGGAATTTATATTTCAGTCCGCTGGCCGTTTCGGTATACTCTTTTTCTGCCGGTCCGCAGGCAGCAAAAAATCCAACAGCAAAAATTAGGAATAACAACTTCAAATTTTTCATGATAAAATGTTTATTATTTAATGTTTAGGTTTATTTTAGGTCCAGTACTTCCACATCGTAAACAATGGTAGCTCTTTTGGGTATTTTAACCCCATCGCCGGGCACACCGTGTGCCAGATGCGAAGGTAAAATAAATTTGGCTTTGTCTCCCTGGTGAAGCAGCAAAATCCCTTCTTCCAAACCGGTTTCAACACCGCCTTTACCAATCTCAAACTCCCTTGGGCCGTCTTCTTCGGAAGAATATACAAGGTCGCCTGTAATCAGGTGGATGCTGTAATCAATAAGGACAATATTGCCGGTTCTGGCCCTTGGGCCATCCCCTTCATGGTAAATATAATACCTAAGCCCTGAGCCGGTTTCCTTAACGTCCCATCCATATCTGTCAACAAAATCCCGAATTTCCTGGTCTTCGGCTCCTAATAAAAGCTTATTGGTTTCGGCAAGGGTTTCCTTCAGGGTTTCCGAGTCGGGCAGTTGTCTTTCCTGAGGAGCTTCCTGGCATGCAGAAAAAATAAAAACCAGCAACAATCCTGTAATAATTGCCGCGGGTGAAGTTTTTCTCCAGGGGTTATTTTTTTTAATGTGCATCATCTTTTGATAGTGTTGAAATGACCTCTTTTTTTACCAACGACTCAAAATGTAATAACGTATCTTTCAGGGATTCAAAACTTTTTCCACCGGCTGCATTTTTATGTCCGCCACCATTGAAGTATTCCCTGGCCAAAAGGTTAACGTTCCAGTTGTTTTCCGAACGGAAGGATATTTTCACATGGTCGGACTTTTCAATAAAAAGGGCAGCCAGCATGATGTTTTCAATACTCAGGGCATAGTTTACTATTCCTTCGGTATCTCCTTCCTGATGATTGAAGCGGTCGAGCTCATCCTGAGTCAGGCTGATATAAGCTGCCTGATGTTTGGGAAAAACAACCAGTTTTTCGCTCAGGCAATACCCAAGCAATCTGAGCCGGTCAGCAGAATAGGTATTGTAAATGAGTCGGTGAATTTTTTGAGCATCCACGCCGGTTTCAACGAGTTTAGCAGCAATTCTGTAAGTTTTGGGTTGATTGCAGGAATAACTGAAAGAGCCGGTATCAGTTACAATTCCGGCCAAAAGACATTCAGCCATTTCCAGGTTGATTATTTTTTCGTCTCCCATGCCTTCAATAAACTCATAGACCAGCTCAGAAGTGCTGCTTGCCAGTACATCTGAAATAACAATATCAAAACCTTCTTCCGGCTGCGGATGATGGTCAATCATGATTTTTTTTGCCGCACTGCCGGCAATGGGTTTTTCCAGGCCGTTGGTTCTGCTTAATCCGTTAAAATCGAGGCAGAATAAAACCTTTGCTTCACTGATCAGTTTTTTGGCCAGCTCAGGTGCTTTTGTGGCCACTGTTACCTTTTCATTGTTTGGCATCCATTGCAAAAATGAAGGGTATTCGTTGGGTGTGATCACAAAAACCCTTTCAAAACCCTTTTTTTTCAGGTATTCAAACATTCCCAGGGAGGAACCAATTGCATCTCCGTCAGGATTCGTGTGGGCTACGATGCCAATTGGCAGGTTTTTATCATTAAGGAGGCTTTTTACCTGGTCAATAAGTGTTGGGTCCAAAGTGTTGCTTCTCATTAATATTCAATACAAAGTTAAAAAAAATAAGGCAGTTTGTTTTTGGTGATATTTAAATTAATTATTTTTATGAATATTATGAAGAAAAACCAGGACCAAAACATTTGAATAAGGAA
>SLRE01000273.1 GCA_007131125.1 Bacteroidales bacterium
CGCTTAAAGATCAACCGCCTTCCCGATGTGCATATTGTTGACCGTTACATGGATGCTGCCAAATCCCTGGGTGTGAAAAACGATGGGGAAGGCCTTGATTACTTCCTCACGGAAGATGCCCATGTGGCACCTGAAGTATTGCCTTCGGCTTTTGGGAACGGGTTTATGACTTTTGTGATTGGCGGCAGGCATGCCACCAAGCGACTCCCCAATGAAAAGGTCATTTCCATTTGCCGCAAGCTGAATGTCCCGGTAATCCTGCTGGGTGGAAAAGATGATGCTCCCAATGGGGCGGAGATTGCTTCTGCCTGTGCACCGCTGGTTTTTAATGCCTGTGGCATGTTTCCACTAAACCAGTCGGCATACCTGGTAAAAAAGTCCAGGGTAGTGATCACCCATGACACAGGACTGATGCATGTGGCGGCTGCTTTCAACAAACCGGTGATCTCCGTCTGGGGAAATACCATCCCGGAGTTTGGTATGTATCCCTACATGCCCAAAAATCCTGAAAACTCACATATCGTGCAGGTAAACAACCTGCCATGCCGCCCCTGCAGCAAGATAGGATACAACAAATGCCCCAAAAAGCATTTTGACTGTATGATGAAAATTGATGAAAAAAGGATTGTGGATACTGCCCTTGAGATCATGCAGCAAACTCCTTCCCGGAAAGAAGCCTGAAAGCCTGACTTTTATTCCTGTTTGCCCTGATTTTCCGGGGAGGATCAGTAAACTCCGGTAAGGAAAGGGTTGGATTTTTTCTCGTAACCAATAGAGGTGGAAGGCCCATGACCGGAATAGACGGTTACCTCATCGGGCAGTTTCATAAGCTTTTCGAAAATGGATTTGATCAGGGTGTCGTAATCTCCCGTGGGAAGGTCGGTACGGCCTATCCCATTATTGAAGAGAACATCGCCCACCACCACAAATCCGGCTTTCTCGTGGTAGTAGCAGAGGCTGCCATCGGCGTGGCCCGGGGCATGCAGTACCTTAAGTTCCTGGTTGCCAAAACTTACCGTGTCCCCATCTTCCAGGAATTTTTCAGGCATAATGGGGCGGGAAACGTCAAACCCAAAGCTTTTTCCATACTCTTTGCTGTTTTCGAGAAACAACAGGCTATCTTTATGGGTAAGGGGTTTTAATTTGTATTTTTTGGAAACAAAACGGCTGCCAAGCATATGATCAATATGGCAGTGGGTAAACAGGAGGCATTCGGGTTTTAAACCCTCCTTTTCAATAAAGCCGGCAAGTTCTTTCTCCTCATGCTTTTCGTAGCAGGAAGGATCAATAATGGCGCAGGCGCCGGTTTCGTCGTACAATACGTAGCAGTTAACCTGAAATGGGTTAAAAACAAAAGTCTTTATCTGGATCATTTTTCCCGGATTTTAAATTCTCAATACTTTTTGCCGGCAGCAACCGCTAAAATCCCTTCAGGAGATTGGAATGCGGCCTAAAAACCACCATTCATTCAAAGATACAAAAGTTTTGGCTGCTTCCTCTTCCCGGGTTATTAAAAATAATGGGCATTCATCTCCCAAAAACAAAACTGACAGGTTTTCCGGCTGTTGATAAAATCTGCAGAAGGATATATATAAAAAATCCGGGCAGCCGGAAAATTCCTTAAATTAGCATTGAAAACCAATAAAAATTCTTTTATGAGTTTGATGGAACGGATAAAAACCTTATCAAAAGAATACTTTGATGAGGTTGTTTTTTTTCGAAGACATTTCCATGCAACCCCGGAATTGTCAATGAAAGAACATAAAACTGCTGATTACATTGCTTCCCGCCTTAAGGATATGGGCATTGCCTTTGAAGAGGGTGTTGCCGAAACCGGGATTGTGGCTATTATTGAAGGGAAGGACCCTGCCTCTGCCGTGGTTGCCCTACGGGCCGATATGGATGCTTTGCCCATTCAGGAAGAAAACAGGGTGGAATACCGCTCGGGTAACCCCGGAGTAATGCACGCCTGCGGGCACGATGTGCACATGGCCAGCCTGCTTGGCACTGCAAAAATTTTGCAATCCCTGAAAGATGAATGGAAAGGCACTGTTAAATTGATCTTTCAACCTTCTGAAGAAAAATACCCGGGAGGTGCCAGCCTGATGATACAGGAAGGGGTGCTGGAAAACCCCAAACCCCGGTCCATCTTCGGCCAGCATGTATTTCCCGGACTACCCGCCGGCAAAGTAGGTATTCGAAGCGGACGTTATATGGCCTCTACCGATGAGGTTTTTATCACCGTAAAAGGAAAAGGAGGCCATGCTGCTACGCCTCACCTGAATGTTGACCCCATCGTGATTTCTTCCCACATAGTGCTTGCCCTTCAGCAGATTGTCAGCCGCAACGCCAAACCCTATATCCCAACGGTATTGTCATTTGGGCGGATATGCGGGGAAGGGCAAACCAACGTTATACCCGATGAGGTGAAAATTGAAGGAACCTTGCGAACCTTTGATGAGGAATGGCGGCAGAAAGCCCACCTGCGCATCCGAGAAACCGCCGTATTTGTTGCCCAGGGCATGGGAGGCGACTGCGAAGTCTTCATTGACAAAGGCTATCCCTTTTTGGTAAATGACGAAACGCTGGCCGCCAATTTCAGGGAGTATGCCTCAGAATACCTTGGAAAAGAAAACGTGGAAGAGCTGGACCTTTCCATGACGGCCGAAGATTTTGCCTATTACTCCCAGCGCATCCCCGCCTGCTTCTACCGGCTTGGCATCAGAAACATAGAGCAGGGAATCACTTCAAACCTGCACACTTCCACCTTTGATGTGGACGAAGCTGCCCTTGAAACCGGGATGGGTCTTATGGCATGGGTAGCATTGAAAGAAATGGAGAAAAAACTTAAATCGGAGTAATCTTTGAATTCTTAATATTGGCTTAACCTTTGGATGGACATTTTGATGCATCTTTGGAATTAATTTTTCAAAAACAAAATAATATGATGCATCTAAAGTCCAATGGTTTTATTGCCAATTCTGGCATTTTATTGCTGATTCTGTTTGTTATTAATGGATGCAGTGTTACTACCAGGGAAAACTCCGGGAAAGCAGAAATTGATAACGCTTCCTTCCTGAACCATTTTTCCTATAGCGGGAAATTCCTGGATATTTCTGAAGAAACCCTGAATGCCCGTGCTACTTCATGGAAGCCCGACGGGTCAATGGTTTTTATTACCGGAC
>SLRE01000117.1 GCA_007131125.1 Bacteroidales bacterium
GGGGAACTGCTCGCCCAGGGCGTCAGCAGCTTGAGCGTCCCCGCCTCGCTACTCGAATTCCCGGAACAGCTTGAGCAGGCCAACGCCTTCGTTGAACGGCATGGGTTGGAGGACCGCGCGTTCTCCCATCTCGGCGATGAACCCGCCCGGTCCGCCTGGTCCCGGGTCTACGACGCCGTGGAAAGCTGGCAGGACACGGCCCCCTCCATCCCGGTGATGGTGACGACCCGGGGCCTGGAAGCCTTTCTGCCCGAGCGCGTGGACATCTGGGGCGTGCATGTCCCCATGCTGGACACGCCCAACAACCGGCCTATCCTACAGCGCACCGCGCAGGATGACAGGGTCTGGTGGTACGTCGACCATTCTCCTCAGCGCCCCTACGGCAACCTGCTCCTGGATTTCCGCGCCATCGAGCACCGCATCCTGTTCTGGCAGACGTGGGCCGTGGGGATCAGCGGATTTCATTATTGGGCGGCGAATTACCACCCCGAAGGCGTCGACCCATGGGAACGGCAGTTGGACATGACGCCCGTCAACGGCGACGGCCTCCTCATCTACCCAAGCGATAACGGACCCGTACCTTCCATCCGGCTGGAAACCGTGCGCGACGGCATCGAGGACTACGATTACCTTACCATGCTCAGCCAGCGCATCCGCGCCTTGCGCGACCAAGGCGACCACGAAGCCCTCCTCGAAGAAGCCGAGGACGTGCGAAACCTGGGCGGCGTCATGACCAGCCTCGTAAGCTTCACCCGCGACGCAGACGTCCTACGCGAACAACGCCGCGAAATCGGCCGCATGATCGAGCGCCTCGACGACGCGCTCAACGGCGGGTAACGTCACTTCTAGGAGTGCGTGATTTGCTTTGCCGAGTAGCAACATATAGCATAGCTAAGTTAACGTATCTAGTGGGAAATCCACAGAAAGCTGTTGCATAAGATTCGGGGAGGTCGATACTTGTGAAGATATCAACGATACTGGACCACATTGACAATGGCCACATTGCGTTGCCGGAATTCCAGCGCGGTTATGTTTGGAATCGTGATCAGGTCCGTGGCCTGTTTAACTCCCTCTATCGGCGTCATCCGGTGGGAGGACTTCTTGTTTGGGTCACGGAATCTCACTCGGCAGACCATCGTGGAGAAGGAGCATTGGCCCCCGGAGTTGTGAAGCTGCTACTTGACGGACAACAACGAATCACTTCCCTTTATGGCGTGATTCGCGGAAGAGCTCCGGAGTTTTTCGAAGGGAATTACAATGCATTTACCGGACTCTACTTCAATGTCGAAAGGGAGATATTCTCCTTTTATCAGCCAGTTCTAATGAAGGACGATCCTTGCTGGATCAACGTCACCGAACTAATGAGTCATGGCAATAATGGGTTGGGACACTTCATTGAGCGATTTTCGGACTACCCTGACTCGAGACTCAATGTCGGCGAATATGTCAGTCGTCTATCCAAGCTTATAGGCATTCAAGATGTAATCTTGCATGTAGAAGAAGTGACGGGGAAGGACAAGACCATCGAAGTTGTGGTCGACATCTTCAATCGCGTGAATAGTGGAGGAACTAAACTCTCTAAGGGCGATCTTGCATTGGCCAAGATTTGTGCGGATTGGCCAGAGGCGCGCGATCACATGAAAGCTAAGTTGTATGAGTGGGAACAAGCCGGTTATTGTTTCAATCTTGACTGGCTACTACGCTCTATCAATACGGTTCTCACGGGTGAAGCAAAGTTTCTCTTCTTGCATGACAAGAAATCCGCAGAAATCAAAGGCGGTTTGGAGCGAGCTTGCTATCGAATCGATCAGATCTTGAACATCATTGCTGCGCGATTGGGTCTCGATCATGACCGTGTTTTCTTTTCCAGATTTGCTGTGCCTGTCATGGTCCGCTATCTGGATCAGCGTGATGAGGTGCTATCGAATAAGGAACAAGACAAACTATTATTTTGGTTTCTTCAGACCGGAATGTGGGGGCGTTTTTCGGGGTCAACTGAAACGTATATTGATCAAGATCTCGCCAGCATTGTGGGACCTGAAGGTGGTCTGGATGAACTGTTGAACCAACTGCGCCTTTGGCATGGTGGGTTGAAGGTGGAGCCGGGCCATTTTACGGGATGGAGTCGTGGCGCCCGCTTCTATCCCGTACTCTATTGGCTCACGCGTATGGGAGGAGCGCGGGATTGGGGTACCGGCATTGCCCTGAAAGCCAACTTGCTAGGGAAGATGAACCGGCTGGAGGTTCACCATATCTTCCCCAAAGCCCAACTTCGAAGACACAACTACCGCAAACCTGAAGTCAACGCCTTAGCCAACTTTTGCTTTCAAACTAAGGAGACTAACCTCAATATTAGTGACCGGCTGCCCGAGACGTACTTCCCCGAGATTGAGGATAAGCATCCCGGCGCCTTGGCTTCGCAATGGATTCCAATGGATCCCGAATTATGGAAGATGGAGAACTATCAGGCTTTTCTCGAAGCCCGAAAACAGTTGCTGGCCGAGGAAGCGAATCGACGGTTGTCCGAGCTACTCCAAGGAGATGTACAATGGCTGGAAGGTTCAACACCGGTGACGCGTGAGCGAACCGCAGCCCCTATCGAAATCGCTAGCGAGGCAGATGAAGAAGAGCTGGAGTCACTGAACAAATGGGTTGTCCAGCAAGGTCTGCGAGCAGGAGAACTCTCGTATGACTATGCTGATCCAGGGACCGGCGAACAACAGGCTGTGCTTGATTTGGCTTGGCCCGACGGGATTCAAGCAGAACTTAGCGAACCTGTGGCGGTATTGTTGAATGAGCCGCCGGAGACGTTGGCTGTCGCAAGTCATGCAGGTTTCCGCTGCTTCACTAATGTGGCAGACTTCAAGGCCTATGTGGAAACGCAACTGTTCGCTGGAACTGTGGTATAGTCCAAAGATCGGTTTCTTAGTTTGCGCTTACTCTGTCATTTCGGTTTGAATCTTTGAGATAAGCGGGTTACAGAACGGTGTACAAGAAGGAGTAGGGCGATGTGCGCGAATACGGTCATTCAGGTTGGTTTTCGCGGATGTTAGAATGGACTCGATTGGAAGAGGATAGCCAGCCATGTTATGCACATTCCCCGCGTATGGAGCGCCATGGCTGTGAAGCGCGGGAGAGAAACCCATGAACGGTGAACGATTTCTGGAGCCCCGTA
>SLRE01000206.1 GCA_007131125.1 Bacteroidales bacterium
GGAATGTCAATAATTATTCCATAATTATTCTATTTTCAGGATGGTTGTTTTTTGCAAAGTTAAATTATTTTGGGTTTGGTTGTGAGAGTGGTGGTTGCACTTCATAGATAATTAATCAACTGCCGGATCAGGGAAATTTTTTTCTGGGGTTTTACCCCAATTTCCGATAATGATTCTTAAACAATAATCATTTGCTATCCTGCCGCCTTGCTGCTTTTTTGCAGGGGGCTCTAATAAAAAAAGCTGCCCCCAAACGGGAGCAGCTTTTTTTGTTTTTTGTTTTGACACTTTTTAATGGCAGCGGCTGATGCAATCAACGATCTGGCTTAGTGCCTCATGCTTTAAAAAGTAAAAAGTATTTTTTCCGCTTCTGCGGGATTCCAAAACACCCTTTGTTTTAAGAATGTTCAAGTGGTGGGATGCGGATGCTTGTTCAATTTTTAAAGTTTCGTATATTTCAGTCACATTCATTTGCTCTTTTTTTTCTAAAAGATCAATGATGGCAATCCGCATCGGATGTGCAATGGCCCTCAACTTGCTGGCCGCTTCTTCTAACTTCTGGGGATCTAGTTTCTTTGCCATAACTTTTTGATTTAAATTTAATGAAATTGATTTTGTCAAAGTTAACAAATATATAAATATATTTTACAACTTAGTAAAATTTTCAATTAATTTTTTTGCATATCATGCCGTTAAGCACGTAAAATCCACGTTTGGAAGAAGAATTTTAACTTTTTTTAAAACAACGCTAAAAGCTATTAGAAAAGATGCAGACAGTGGCAGGAAAGGTTGATTTTATTTGGAACCAATCATTCAGAAACCATTGCATAAAAATTAATTAAGAGTTTACCAGGAAAAGGAAAACCGGGAAACTTTATTCAGCTTTTGGTTTGCAAACTTTGGCAGAAAAAAATTCACGGTTCATTTGTGCAATAAAATCCACAGAGATTCCTTTTGGGCAGTCGAATTCGCACCCATAGGTGTTGGAGCAAAAGCCAAAGCCTTCCTCATCCATTTTCTTAACCATTTTTTGGACCCGTTCTGCAGCTTCAACTTTTCCCTGGGGCAGCATCGCGTATTGTGATACCTTGGCTGCGGCAAAAAGCATGGCAGAGGAGTTTTTACAGGCTGCAACGCAAGCCCCGCATCCTATGCAAACGGCGGCATCAAAGGCCCGGTCGGTAATAATTTTGTTGACAGGCATGCTGTTTGACTCCGGAGCACAACCGGCATTTACATTGACGAACCCACCTGCGTGCATGATCCTTTCAAAGGAGCTGCGGTCTACCACCAGGTCTTTGATAATGGGAAAGGCGGCTGCCCGCCAGGGTTCCACAACAATGGTTTCCCCGTCTTTAAACTCTCTCATATGCAGCTCGCAGGTCGTGGTGTTTTGCATGGGGCCATGCGGGCGGCCGTTGATATACAGCCCGCAGGAGCCACAAATCCCCTCACGGCAGTCATGTTCAAATGTTACCGGTTCCTTCCCTTCTTCAATAAGCCGGGTGTTAAGGTAATCCAGCATTTCCAGGAAGGACATTTCCGGGGAGACCTCCTTGAGCTGATGGGTCTCAAATTTTCCTTTGGTGTGGGCGTTTTTCTGCCTCCATATTTTTAATTGAATTTCCATGTTGTCTGGGCATTAAAGGGTTATTTGTAACTCCTTTCTTTCAATTCGACAAATTCAAACTTAAGGGGTTCTTTGTGCAGTATGGGTTTTGCCTTTGGTCCCTGGTATTCCCAGGCAGCAACATAAGCAAAATTGGCATCGTCTCGTTTGGCTTCTCCCTGTTCGGTTTGATACTCTTCCCGGAAATGGGCCCCGCAGGACTCTTCCCGTGTAAGGGCATCTTCACACATGAGCCTTCCCACATCAAAAAAGTCAATTACCTTCAGGGCTTTCTCCAGCTCCTGGTTCAACTCATCGGTGCTTCCCGGGATTTTGATTTCCTTCCAGAATTCCTCTTCCAGCTCGTCGATCAGTTCAAGGCCTTTTTTCAGGCCTTCAGCGTTGCGGATCATCCCGCAATGATCCCACAGGATTTTGCCAAGCCTTTTATGAAAAGAAGAGGTCGTTTGGCTTCCATTTACCGCCATCAGCTTTTCAATTCTCTCCTTTGCCTGTTTTTCCGCTTCCTCAAATTCCGGGAGATCGGTACGGAACTTTGGCACGCGGATCTGGTCGGACAGGTAGTCGCTGAGGGTATAAGGCAGAATAAAATAACCGTCACCGCAACATTGCATAAGTGAGCTGGCCCCAAGTCGGTTGGCGCCATGATCCGAAAAGTTGCTCTCGCCAATGGAGAACAGTCCCGGGATGGTTGTTTCCAGGTTGTAATCAACCCACAGGCCGCCCATGGTATAGTGTCCGGCCGGGTAGATGCGCATTGGCTGGTTGTAGGGATTGATGCCGGTTATCTTTTCGTACATTTCAAACAGGTTGCCATACTTATCCTGAATGGCTTTTTTCCCCTGCTTTTCAATGGCATCTTTAAAATCGAGGTAGACCGAAAGTCCTGAATCTCCGCATCCATAGCCTTTATCGCAACGTTCTTTGGCTGCCCTGGAGGCCACATCACGGGGAACCAGATTCCCGAAAGCAGGATATCTTCTTTCCAGGTAATAATCTCTTTCTTCTTCGGGTATTTCGTTGGGATGCCTTTTGTCTCCCTTTTCTTTGGGCACCCAAACCCGCCCGTCGTTACGCAGGGACTCCGACATCAGGGTAAGTTTGCACTGGTAGTCGTTTAATACCGGAATACTGGTGGGATGGATCTGGATAAAGCTGGGGTTGGCAAACAGGGCTCCTTTTTTGTGGGCACTCCATGCTGCGGAAGCATTGCTACCCAGGCCTAAGGTAGAAAGGTAGAATACTGTTCCAAACCCGCCGGTTGCCAGCACCACTGCATGGGCCGCATGCCGCTCAATCTCCCCGGTCAGCAGGTTGCGGGTAATGATACCTCTTGCCCTTCCTTCCACAACCACCAGGTCAAGCATATCCCTTCGGGAAAACATTTTCACGGTGCCTTTGGCAATCTGGCGACTCAGGGAGGAATAGGTTCCCAGCAGGCATTGCTGCCCTGTTTGTCCTTTGGCATAAAAGGTTCTGGATACCTGCACCCCGCCAAAAGAACGGGTGTCAAGCGATCCGCCATAGTCCCGGGCAAAGGGTA
>SLRE01000084.1 GCA_007131125.1 Bacteroidales bacterium
CCTTTTTGCAGGGAATGTACCCAGAAATGATAAAAATCTGGATATTCATCCTGGGTGGGATAAATTTCCGACTCCCAATGATCCTTTAAATATTGGTGAAAATCTTTTTCGTTTTCCAGCCATGCCAGCAGGGTGTCCTGAAACTGCCTGGTTTTGAAAAGCGGACGTATTACAGGCTGGGCCAGGCTGAAATGTCCGGTTTTAAATTCCGCATCATTCCATGACTCCAGGAAGTGGTTGTCTGGCAAAACAAAACGGCATGCTTCGGCCGTTTCATCTTTGGTGGTGGAAAAAGAAATGCTCAGTTGGGTTTTTTCTAAACCGGCCTTCAATTTCCCGGGCTGATGATAATGGTAGAGCGGGTTGGTTTTGTAAAACATAACGGCCTCCACTTCACCTTTTTCAAGGTCATCAACCAGGTTTTCAAAGGCAGCATTTTCGCCTTTTCCGGCATTGATGGTTTTGGCAGGTTCAATGGTGTTGCCATAACTTTCGGCCATGTGGTTGATTCCATTGACCAGCATTTGCATGCCGGTATGGTCATGTCCGCAAACAACCAGGGTTTTTCCACGGTTTTCCAGGATCTGTCCTGCCAGGCTGTCCACATCAAAATCCACATCAGGAGCTCCTATCGTGGAATTGCCGGTGGCATTGGCAATACGGTCGTACAATGCCATCAGTATTTTTGCCTCCCTGCCGGGGTGAACGGGGTGCCGGTGGTCGGCATTGGCTCCGGTTACTGAATACCGGCTTTCAAACTGTATGTGCCGCGACATATCTTTCTTGTCCTTGCCCAGGCGCCTGGTTTTGGCATACTGGGCCGAAAATTCTACCGGGGAAAGCCAGGTGCCCAGAAAATCCGCACTGAAGCTGATAATTAGTCCTGCCTTGTCAAACCTGTACCCGGGAATGATATCCCGGTTAAATGTTTGCTGGTGGGCTCTGCGAATGGCAGAATAGGAGATGGCATCCCAGGTTATCACCTCAAGGCCCGGAAATTTTTCAACTGCCTCATCGATCAGCGAGCTGGTGGAAGGACTGATCAGGGTTGGGGTTACCAGTACCATGCGCCCTCCATTGGCAGAAATATTTTTAAGTTTCCCGGTAATTTTTTGGTCTGCACTATTCCAGGATATGGGGTTTCCATTTTCCATGGGGGATTTGTACCTTGCTCCGTCATCGTAAAGGCCAAGTACCGATGCCTGTATCCTTGCATTGGTGCCTCCGGCGGTCATGGTAGAAAGGTCGTTTCCCTCGATCTTGATGGGGCGTCCGTCCCGGTTCTTTACCAGGATGGGACAATATTCGTTTCCATGGATATAAGATGATGCATACCAGGTGGGTTTCCCAGGTATGATCTCTTCGGGCTGGTTTAAATAGGGGATGGCTTTTTTTACAGGATTTTCACAGGCAGAAATCACCGTTGCTGAAAAGAAACTGATCCCGCACCACTTCAGAAAATCTCTTCTGGAAGATGATTTTTCATTCATTTCATCAGAAAGGATTTCCATCGGGGAGGAAGCCTCCTTTGAAACCTGCTTTTCACCGTGGTTTCCATCGGGTTGAGGTTGGATCTCTTCTAAACTTTTCCAGTATTTTTTTTCCATTTAACAGATGTTGAAAAGGGTTTCTTAAAAGGAAACCAACATTAATAATGACATTTCATGCAATCTTCTCCGCCTACTTCTGCAGCGGTAACTTCCTCTATCCTCCCTTCGCGGATGTCTTGATGCAGTCTCTCGTAGATTTCGTAATAAGGGTTGTCAAGAAAATCCACGCTGGAATCCCTGTGGCAGGTCAGACACCAACCCATTGAAAGATCTTCGGTTTGCATTACAATGTGCATTTCTTCTACGGCTCCATGACAATCCTGACATTCAACCTTTCCTGCATTAACATGCTGGGCATGGCTGAAATAGCTGTGGTCGGGAAGCTTATGAACACGGATCCATTCTACTGCCTGACCCGATTCATTGGCCTGATGAATCTTGTTGATCTCAAACCTGCCGGAGTTGGTGCCTTCACGAATTACCGTGTGGCAGTTCATGCAGGTATTGTTGGATGGGATACCCGCACTGAGGCTGAAACTGGAAATCTGATGGCAATAGTTGCAGTCGATTTCATGTTCTCCGGCATGTACCAGATGTGAGAATTTGATGGGTTGATCTGGCGCATATCCCTGGGTTCGTCCAAGGTTGCGGCTCTCTGCCACGGCATACTGCATGTGTACAACCAGCCCAACAACCAAAATCATAACATGAAAAGCCCTCACCTTAATCTTTCGGGTAATCAGCAAATCTACCAGGGCCAGAGCCATCAAAATTCCAAGGCCCCAGAAAATAAATGCATTTACCGGAACAGCCCGCAATTCGCCCGGCCCCTCCTCATATACCTTTGCAAGGTATGCAAACAGCCGGTGTTCTTCCTCTCCGGTGATCCGCATGCCTTCATGATCATTAATCATACGCACACCCACCGGGCTTTTCAGCTTTTCCTTAATGCTGTAATTATCTTCCATTTTCCATTGCCTGGCAAGCTCATAAGCCGAAGGGTTCCAGTTCATGGTGTCGGGAGGTGCCGCATAATGGCAGGAGGAACAGTCGTGTGTCCCGCTTTCAAAAGCCACCAGTCCTTTAAATAAACGTTCTCCCATGCGAAGGTCTGTGCGGGTAAACTCACCGGTATCCAGGCTTTGGTTTTCAACCGGTTCACCGTTTGGGTCTTCATTGTTTTCGGGAGTGTCTTCAGAAAAGGAAACCAGGGAAAAATAACCTATCAGTAAAAAGGCGGTAAGTATCATTCCAAAGCCGGTATTGAAGGTTTTTTTTCTGGAGAGGGTTAGTTTTTTGTGCATATGTCCTGGTTATTAATTTGTGATTCTAATGGCCGGGAATTTTTAATTTCAGGTAATGGAATATCCGCAATTTTCTGATTGGCTGCATGCTGTCAAAAAAAAGGGACTTACCTGCTTAAATAGCCAAATTTTTCGGGCCAACGGGGGTAAAATTATAAAAAAAAACTCCTGTTTCTACACCCGTCCTCTTATTCATAATGATTCAAAATAAAACTTTCTCTATTGGTCGAAAATATACATATATTATATTGTAATATTTATATAAATAACCGGCAAAAAAGTAATGATTTGCCGAAAAAATGCCGGATAGAGAATTTC
>SLRE01000176.1 GCA_007131125.1 Bacteroidales bacterium
AAGACGGTTGGAGCCAGGACTTTTCTTTTAATTATGAACATCCCCGACAAAAGACATCCGCTGCTACCCAAAATCACGACAACCGGTTTTTACCTGTAAAATCGGCTAGCATAACGGCTTTTCACCGCCAAATCTCTGACTGGATCATCTGGCTGCCCCGCAACGGTGGTATGGTGTGGACCCCGGAAAACGTGATGCAGGTCAGAAGTTACGGTTTGGAATCCATGGTGGAAGGTAGCTGGAGCATGGATGACTTCGGTCTGCAATACGGCCTTTGGTGGGACCATATTATTTCACAAAACACCAAAGCCAGGGGCCCCAACGACGAATCTAAAGGGAAACAGCTGATATACGTCCCACGTAACAAGGCCGGGGTAAACCTGCGCATAACATTCAACCGGTTTTCTCTTTTTTACCATCATCAGCATACCAGCAAGCGCTATACTTCCTCGGACAACAGCAACTGGCTGGAACCTTATTTCACAGGGGATGCAGGAGTTAGCTGGAGCACCGGATTTTACAACCGCCACGGGCTGAAACTGTTTGCCAATGCGGTGAACATATGGAACCGCCAATATCAGGAAATGGCAGGCAGACCCATGCCCCTGCGCTTTTTTCAGGCCGGAATCAACTTTGAATTCAATTCTGTTAATCCATAAAACCTATCCCTAACATGAAAAAATACACCACAGAATTCCCAGGGCAATTAATGCACAGTTTCGGCCTCCCGGTTTTGATGGCGAGCTTGTTTTTGCTTTTTTCCTGTGCTAAAGATGAAGCCGAACCTGAAAACGATTTTCCCGAAATAAAAAAGGGAGAAGGGGTTTTCATTATTAATGAAGGCAACTTCCAATGGGGGAATTCCTCTTTAAGTTTTTTCCACCGTGAAAGCAACACCATCTACAACGGCCTTTTCAAAAAAGCCAACGGGGAAGACCTTGGAGATATATTTCAATCGATGCACATTCACCAGGGCCATGCATATCTGGTATTGAACAATTCAGGAAAAATCGAAGTGATTGACCCTGAAAGCTGTTTGCGAACAGGAACCATCAGCGGACTTGTTTCCCCGCGTTATTTTTTGCCTGTCAGCGATCAGGAAGCATATGTAAGTGATCTTTACGGCAATCACCTGGCTATAGTAGATTTGGAAAAGCAGGAAGTTACCGGAGAAATCCCCATAAACGGCTGGTCAGAGGCTTTGCTGATGGCAGGAAACAAGGTGGTGGCAACCGGCATGGAGTCCGGATATGTTTATGTGATTGACCCTGCCAACCATTCCCTTACCGACAGCATCCATGCAGGTCCAGGTCCCTCCGCCATGGTCAAAGACAAAAACGGGCATGTGTGGGTTCTTTGTGGCGGGATGTACGATGTGGAGGAAGAACCCCTTTTGCTGCAACTGGATGTGGAATCCCTGGAAGTGTTGCAAACCATCGTCCTGCCTGGCGAACAAACGCTTTATTCCCGTCTGAGCGTCAGCCCGGATGGAAAAACCCTTTATTTTTCAGGGCAGGGAATTTATGCTTTCTCCATTAACGGGAGTTCATCCGAACCCGAAATCCTTATCTCCCCTGAAGGGCAGGTTTTTTACGGGTTGAAAGCGGACCCCCATACCGGAGAGCTCTTCGTGTCGGATGCGGTGGATTTTGTGCAAAAGGGCAAAGTAATGCGCTATACCCCTGAAGGCTTACTCATCGACCATATGGAAGCAATGATCATCCCCGGGAATTTTGTTTTTTATTAGGCCTTTCCGGCCTTAATGAAACAGGGTTATTGGCGGCCTTTGGTTTTTTGTTAATTTTGCGTTGTTTCAATAAAAATCCAATGAAGAACTGCGGATGGGTTCTGACCCTGTTTTTCCTGATTTGTTTTTCTGCATGCACAAACGATGAGGTATGCGAGGAGGCCACGGCCAATAATTTGCGCATTGGGTTTTATGCACCCGGGGAAACAGAGCCTGTGCAAAGACCCATTGACAGCCTTACCGTTTTCGGCCTGGAACGCCCGGATTCCATGATCTACGAAAATGCCTACTCCGTTTTGCTTGCTGAGTTGCCTTTGGACCCAAACAACGACACCACTACCTTTGTTTTGGAATTTCCGACGGAAACCGATACCCTCACGGTAACATATCAGCGCAATCTGAACCTGATCTCTGTTGAATGTGGATTCGCCATGTTTTTTGACCTGGAAGGGATGGAAAACACCGAAAATTTTATTGTTTCAACCACCATACTTATTAGCGAAGTAACCAACACCTTTGATGAGCACATTCAAATACTTGTACCTGAGCCTCCTCCTCCTGATATTGAGTGATGGCGCTTTTGCCGGGGAAAAGGATACCGTTTTCCGTCCTTCGGTCAGGATTGGAGTGGATTTTTCGGGTGTGCCACGGAATCTCCTGGAGCCGGAAACCCGCACATGGGAAGTATCGCTGGATTATGAGTGGAGCAAAAACTGGTTTGTAGCCATTGAAGCCGGTGGCGTAAACATTGAAGTAGATCAACCCACCCATGATTACCATTCGGGAGGAAATTTTTTTCGCATTGGAGCGGATTACAATATTCTGGGCCGTAAAGGCCCGGATCATCTTGACCTGGTGCTGCTTTCGGCAAGATACGGCTATGGCAGTCTGGACCATTACGCCTCAAGGGTGATCATTTCCAGTCCATACTGGGGAGACTACGAAACAGCTTTTCCCGAAGAAAACCTTAGCGCCCATTGGTTGGAATTGGGCGGAGGTGTTAAAACACAGATTTGGAGGAATTTTTTCCTGGGATGGTCTTTGCGCGGCCGCCTGCTGGTTTCCAAAACCAGCCACCCTGCTATGGATCCCTACTTTATCAGCGGGTTTGGAAGATACCGGGATGGAAACTTTTCCGTAATGATGCATTATTCTCTCTTCTACAGGATTGGATTTTAGGCCGGCCTCCTCTCCGGTACAATAAGCCTGCCCATAACACGTTTTTTATGTATAAACCCATTGGGGGTTTTCACCTAGCAAATTAATTTCTGAATATCGTATTTTTGGACGAATCAATTAGCGGATGGAAAATTTTTTATCTTTACATCTTACTATTTAAATTATTTAA
>SLRE01000073.1 GCA_007131125.1 Bacteroidales bacterium
AGGGTGGAGAACCTTGACTATGAAGGACGCAATTTGCGTTACTTGAGCCTGCATCGTCACGACACCTTGCCTACCTTGTTTTTCCTGCACGGGTCTCCCAGCAGCATGAGTGTTTACAATGTTTATTACGAAGATGAAAACCTGAGGGAATGGGCCAACATCATTGCTGCCGACCGCCCTGGTTATGGTTCTTCAGGGATTGGAGTTCCGGAGATTTCGGTAAAACGGCAGGCCGAAAAAATGTGGAAGATACTGGAACAGGAAGGGTTTCCCTCCCCGCTTTATATTGTTGGTTCTTCTTATGGAGGTACCGTTGCGGCCAAAATGGCCATGCTGCATCCTGACAAGATTGACGGAATGCTGCTGGTTTCGGCTTCCCTGGCACCCGGAAAGGAAAAAACCTATGGCATCAGTTACCTGATTCAGTATCCACCATTACGCTGGCTGATGCCCCAGGTGATAAGGGTAGCCAATGCCGAAAAATTATCGCATTACCATGCCTTGTCCAAAATGCTGCCCTACTGGGAACAGATCAATACCCCGGTTGCACTCCTGCAGGGAACCCACGACCGCCTTATTTATCCTGAAAATGTAACCTTTGCCAAACGCAAACTTGTCAATGCGCCTTTGGTTGAGTCCACTTACCTGGAAGGGGAAGGCCATTTTCTGCAAATAAAATACAAAGACCTTATTCTGGAAAAACTGCAAGGGCTGATAAAATGGAACCAAATACCTGAAAACCTGGTCAGGGAAATGGTTGAACAGAATTAGCATATGTTTATGCTCAAGGTTAGCGGGATGAGTTGATTTTTCTTTTCAGCTTTTTGATTTCTTTTTTCTTTTCCAGCAGGCTGGTATTCAGGCGGGCAGATTTGTTCCGGAACTTCCGTACCTCCTCCCTGAATAGTTCGTTTTCCCTTGCCAGCAAAAGATTTTCCCCAAGCTTTTCAAACCACAGGCTGACCTTTGGGTTTTCTTTGAATTCTTTTATGAATGCCAACAAATCACGGTCGGGAGTTTTACCCGTACAAACCATTGCTAGGCCTTCGCTGAAGGGAAATTCAAGGGTAGGATAAATGTCCCTTATTTCCTCAAGGAAACGCCACACCCCAAAATCAGTTTTTTTAACCCTGGTGTCATGTAAAAGCATGATCCCCCTTTCACTCATTTTCGGCAGCCAGCTTTCAAAATCGTGCCTTACGGCATCATATGTGTGGGTACCGTCGATGTGCAAAAGGTCTATGCTGTCTTCACTGAAGCGGTTAAGGGCCTCATCAAATGGCATGCGCAGCAGGGTGGAAAAACTTTCAAATTCCTGCTGATTGATTTTTGTGATCCTTTCAAAAACCTCCTCTCCGTATTGCCCCACATGAATATCACCTTTCCAGGTATCCACAGCAAAGCATTTGGCCGGGAGCTTCAGGTCTTTCACTGCCTGACAAAAAGCGAAATAAGAATTGCCGCTGTAAGTACCCAGCTCTGCAACCATTGAAGGTTTCATTTTTTCTATCAGGAAAAATCCGAAGGGTATATGGGGAATCCAACCATGGGGGTTGTCCAGGTAGCGTGGTTTTTGCAAAAAATAATTTTCCGGGGTGGAGATCATGGTCCGGGGTCACTTTACAATAAATTCTTGCTGTTGCAAAAATATGAATTACCGGTTGTTTTTTAACGAAAACCTACTTTTATTCCCATGGTGAAATGCCGGGGCAAACCCGGATAATAATAACGGGGCGGGCCACCAAAGGAAGGTGCATTGACCAGGATCATAGAGGCATAAGTTTCATCAAAGAGGTTATTGACCCGAAAAAAAAGATCAGCTTCCCATCCGGGAGATATTTCGCGCTCAAAGCCCAGGGTCAGGTCTGTTAGCTGGTAAGCTTCGGTATGCCTGCTGTTGGCGTCATTCATTGCCATGCGGCCTGTATAGCGCCATCCTGCCATGGCATAAAGGCCGTTGGCCAATTGTCCGTAAAGGGCTGTAAACAAAACATGATCAGGGACCCCCGGTATCCGGTTGCCTGAAAAGTCTTCATCAAGGTCAACAAAATCCGTAAACCTGAAATTGTTTAAGGTATAATTGGAGCGAAGGGAAACTTCCTGCCAGGCTGCGTTTTTCGAAAAAATATCCCTTAAGATCACCCAGTACAACTCTGCTTCAATGCCGCGATGAAGGGATTCTCCGGCATTTTTTCCCACCCAAGCATCTTCTCCTACCCGCTCTGCCACCAGCAAGTCCTGCACCTGCATGCGGTAAAGGCTGAGGTCATAAAACAAGCGGTTTTCCAAAAGTTGCCCCCGAAACCCAAGCTCCAGGTTCCAGCTTTTTTCGGGGCGGATATCCGGGTTGATGGTTCCTTCAGGGGTCAGGGTCTCTGAAAGGGAAGGAGGGGAAAAGCCGTGACTGAGGGTAAGGTAAGCTGAATTACGCTCGTAATAAACATAACCGGCACTGATGCGTGGAGATAGGATCAGCCCGTAATCATAGCTTCCTGAAAGATCCTGCTCTCCATCATGAAAAAGGTCATTATATTGAAGGTTGGTAAAGTTCAGGTTTACTCCTGCAGAAAAGTTCCAGTTTTCCAGACTGGCATCAGACTGCAGGAAAAAGTTGAAGGTAGATACATCCTCCCGGTTGTCGCTGAGTTGCTCTCCCTGTATTCCCTCACCATCAATGTTTTCGTGATTGCTGTAGCGGTAGTCTTCCAGGAAAAGCTCTCCGCCACCGGTTAGTTCCAGGCTGGCATTGCCGGGCCTCCATTTGCGATTGGCCTTAAAACGGGTGCCGAAGGTCAGCCTTTCTTCATAAAAAACATCAAAAGGGCGCATTTCTTTTTCGTTATGCCATATCGAAAACAGGCTCAGGTCAGCTGAAAATTTTTCATGAAAGGAATGGGAGGCTGTAATCCCTCCCAGAAACCTTTCTGAGTCTTCATACCCTTCAGTTTGAAGCCAGTTTTGAGCAGCTGCCCGGGGATTGTTGACAAAGGTGAGGCTGTCGATGGAAGAAGGGATGTGGGATTTCAGGTCAGTATAAGAAAGCAGTGCGGTAAAATGGGTCCGGTCTTCCCGGTTGAACTGGGAAACGGA
>SLRE01000189.1 GCA_007131125.1 Bacteroidales bacterium
ATGATTTATAAATAATAAATTGTGTTATTTTTGCCTCTGGATAATTTATTTTTTGCTTTCACAAAAAGACCATTATGAAGCCAGTTTTTAAAATAAAAATACTCTTGCTGATTTCTCTTTTCTCCTTAAGTTCCTGTGATGACGGGAGCCTGAATATTTTTTCGGTAGATGAGGACATTCAAATGGGACGGGAAATTACTGCTGAAATTCTTTCAAATCCTGAAGAATATCCTGTACTGGATGAAGCCGAGTACCCCGAAGCATACGAGCATTTGCGGCGCATTCGCGATCAGGTATTGGCTTCCGGGGAAGCTTCAGGCCATTTGCGCTTTAAAGACCGCTTTGACTGGGACGTTTATATTATCGACAAAGAGGTGCTGAATGCTTTTGCATTGCCCGGGGGAAATACGTTTTATTATTCGGGCCTGATTAAATACCTTGATGACGAAGCTTCCTTTGCAGGGGTGATGGCGCACGAATTTGCGCACTGCGACCGCAGGCATACCACCAACCGCCTTTCCAAGATTTATGGCTACCAGGTAGTTTTGTCCATGCTTTTGGGCGATAATCCTTCACTTGCTGCGCAAATTGCGGCAGACCTTGCCCTGGGCCTGCAGGCATTGTCTTTTAGCCGGGAAGATGAGTATGAAGCGGACGAATATGCTGTAAAATACATTTATCCTGGAGAACTTGATGCCAGGGGAGTAGCTTACTTTTTTGAGAAAATGGAACTGGAAGAAGGTTCGGACTGGATGATCTATTTCAGCACCCATCCCCACCCAAACGACCGGATCGACAAGATTTATGAGCATCATGATGAACTGGGTGGTGAGGCAGGAGAAAGACATGCAGAAAGATACCAGGATTTTAAAAACAGCCTTCCTTAAAAAACAAGGATGTGCACAGGATAAAAAAAGTGCTTTCAGTCTTTTGGCCAAAAGACTGAAAGCACTTTTTGGTTTTCCTTTTAAATTAAGGAATTGTTGAACAGTTCAGGCTACTTTACAATAAGCTTTCCTGTTTTTTGGGTCGTTGACTTTTCGTTGTCAATTTGAATGGTAAAGAAATACAAGCCCGGTTGCATGGCTCCTTTTTCAACTTTCAGAACATGCTCTCCTTCGGGCAGGTTGTTTTTCCGGATAAACTCTACCGTGGCACCCCGGTTGTCATAAATGATCAGGGTAAGGTTGGAGGGCATATCCAAAAAGTATGGTATTGAGGTGTATAAACCGAATGGATTCGGGAAAGGCTCTCCTATGGTTGTAACGCCTGGTCCTTCACTTATGCCTGTGGTTAACGTTTTTTCGGTGGTAAGCAGGTAGGGCTTTTGCAGGGTTCCGGCTTCTTTGAAGCTGCTGAAGACCAGGGTTTGTTCCACATCAACCAGTTCTTTCATGTCTTCAAACCATGCTTTGAAAGAAATGGTTTCTCCGCTTTCCTGGTTTGCTGCAATGGACATAAAGATAGCGCCATCGGCCTGAGCCATCGGGCTTGCCATCCCCCTGGCCTGGTTGCCTGCATAGGCATAAACCACGTCTGCAGGGTTTTGGGAAATTTTTCCATCAGGCCGTTCCAGGTGGGCCAGCAACATCATGTTGAACTCCTGGTATTCTACCGGGAAAACACCAATGGGAGAATGGGCAATTTCGCGAATGGGCTCAACAAACTGTGATTTGGAATCCGGGTAGTTCAGGTTGGCATTGTGCGACATTTTGAGCACATATCCTTCACCCGGACACATCTGGGTAATTGATCCCATCCAAATGTTTAAAGTCGCATTATAAACAGAAAAACCGGTTTGGCTGATGAGGCGGTCATTCTCCAGGGGAGCCGGAGCAAGATTTGCCAGGGCGGTTCCTGTGGCCAGACATCCTTGCGGCAAATAGCCTAACCAATTGTAGCCGTTGATCAGCCCAATGGGAATAATTTCGGCCGGCTGACCCATAATACTCAGGTTTTGTCCGCTGCAGATTGACAACTTGTACATTTCATGGGGGTACATTTGGTTGAGGCTGCCTATCCAGAGGTCAATACCAAGGTTGTAAGTTGCAAAGTTGTTTTGCCCCATGATCAGGTCATTGTTGCAGGGCTCCAGGCCATCGAGATAATCATTTACGTTGTAGCTTCCCGGAACAAGATTGGCCGAGAACCAGTTGAAGCCGGCACCAAAGGTCAGGTCAAGAACTGTTGAGGGAATCCCGTTTCCTGCTAAAACGGAATAGATAAACTGCCCGGTTTCGGTTTCATGAATATCCAGCCAGTCATTTATTGGTCCTTCCTGTACCGGGCAAAACTGCACCACTATGGTTTTGGTTTGCCCCGGATCCAGGGTGTAGTTTCCTCCTCCTTCCACGAAACTGAAGTTGATTTCATTCCAAATTTCGGCATAACCGATTGCTGTGGTTCCACCGATGTTTTCAATTTCAAAAGCAAAAGGATCTGAGCATTCTCCCAGGTAAACGTTCCCAAAATGATGGGTAGTGGGGGAAATGGTCATTTCCGCAGGTGCAGCCAGGCCGGTTCCCGTCAGGTTGGCATATTTCAGAACACCGGTATTGGTTTCCCAAACATCCAGGTAATCCCACTTGCTTCCCGGGCTTACAGGGCAAAACTGCACTTCAACAATTTTGGTTTCTCCGGGTAAAAGGTAAAAATCTCCGACCCCCGAAACCCCTGTAAAATTTATTCCACTCCAAACAAACGCATCACCCTCGGCGGGTGACCCCCCGGTGTTTTCAATGATAAAGGGAAAACTCTCTGAGCAATTGCCCACATATACTTCTCCAAAGTTATTACTGGTTGGAGAAATAGATATTACCGGCGGCAAAACCCCCTGACCCCATGCGGTGGAATAGGTGAAGAATCCGAGTCCATCAATAAATACATCAATAAATTCCACATGGCTGCCTGCTGAAAGGGGACAATGTTTAACGACAATGTTTTTGGTTTGGCCCGGAGCCAGGGAATAAGCCCCCCCTCCGGAAACAAATTCATAATGTTGTCCGTAATACAGTACCACCTCACCTGTCTGGGTTGAAGACCCGTCGTTTTGAAGCGTAAAGGTTACATTTTCAGAACAATA
>SLRE01000307.1 GCA_007131125.1 Bacteroidales bacterium
AAAGGCTGGAAGGTGCCGGGTGGGTTTGTTTCAATTCCGGAAGCTGGAAATTGCTCCGCAAGTTTCCAGTTCCTCCTGGTCAGGTTGACGCCAGAGAGAACAGGCACCCCGGAGTGGGTGCCATCATTTTAACCCGGAAGCTGGAAGTCCCTGCGGGAGCTTCCAGTTCCTTGCGGTAAGGGTCCTCCGACCCGGAAGTATTGGGACAGGCTTGCGAAACAACCGAAAGCTTACAGTTAATTCAGGCTTTTTTTACCAACTCCCTGCCAGGCATCAAAAATGGGGATTTATTCCAGTTCTTTCAGGGAGAATCCAAGCTTGAGCAGGTTATCAGCCCTGAGTATTTCCTGTATCCTGGCTTCGGGAATAAGTTTCAGCTTTCTGTTTGCGGCAAACACATCAATGTCATCCTGCTTCATTGTCCGGGCCAGCTCACCGGCTTTGGTGTAGCCAGTATGCGGCAGCAGGGCCGTGACAATGGCAGGGCTTTTCATCAGTTTTTCCCGGGCGGTGTCGGAGTTAACTACCAATCCTGAAAAAAGATTAAGGGTAAGGGTATGACAGCTTCCCGTTAACAATTTTAAACTATCCAAAAGCGCATGCCCTATGATTGGGAGGTATGGGTTCAGGTCCAGGTTGCCCTGCCCGCATAAATTAGAGATCAGCATGTCGTTGCTGTAAACTTTATGGGCGGAAGAGATCACATATTCGGGAATAACAGGATTGACTTTACCGGGCATGATGCTGCTTCCGGTTTGTTTCTGAGGAATAAGTACTTCTTTGTTTCCGCTCAGATCAGAGGAGAGCAGCCTGGTATCAGCAGATATTTTTTCCAGGTTCACGGCAAGGGCTTTTATGGTGGCATGCACCTCAACGAAAACATCCAGGTTCTGGGTGGTATCGGCAAGGTTTTCGCTTCGGGTCAGTGGCAAACCGGTAAGACGCTGCAGGTGTGGCACCACCTCCATCACATAATACCTCGGCAGGGCCATTCCACTGCCGGTAGCACCGCCCCCCAAATTAACCAGCTTAATGCGCTCAAAACATTTGGATACCCTCCACCAATCGCGGGATAAGGCATCATTCCATGCGCTGAACAAGGCGCCGTAAGAAGAAGGAACCGCCTGCTGCATCTGTGTGTAGGCAAGGCGTAAATTTCCCCGGTATGTATTTTCCAGCTTTTCAATCCCGGCCCTTAACTCGTTGATGCCGGCTTCCAGACCGCTAAGCGACTGCATTACGGCCACCTTCAGGGCCGTTGGCACCACATCATTGGTTGACTGGAAAAGGTTGGCATGGTCAAAAGGATCTATCAGCCCGTAATTGCCGGGAGCATGACCCATCCTCAACAGGGAAGCATTGGCAATGATTTCGTTGATGTTCATGTTGATGGAAGTACCCGCACCTCCCTGTATTGCAGGCACAATGAAATGCCCGAAGTATGCTCCTGCCGACAAGCGGGTGGCACTTTCGGTCAATTCTTCCAGTATGCGGTCATCCTGCAGGCCGGCCGGCAGGTTTGCCCCGGGGAATTTTTCCATGGCGGCCTTTTTAAAGGAAGCCGCTGTCTGGTAACAGGCCAGTTTGACAAGACCCAGAGCCTGGTACCACTCTTTATGAAAAGGGGTGCGGTCCGGAAAGTTTTCACGGGCACGATAAGCATGGATACCATATAATGTATCATCAGGTAGCTCCACGCTTCCAATAAAATCGGTTTCTTTGCGCATAGGCCGGAACATTTTTTCAAAGATAGGATTTTTGCTTATCAGATGATGGGATTCGTCCTTCCTGAACCCGGGTAAAAATAAAAGCGGCATTTTCCTATCTTTGCAGGGGCTTGCAAAAATCTTTCTTACAAAGGGTTTCAGCCCGGCATCAATGAAAAACTCCCGTGAAAATAAAATTAAGGTTCCGGTTTTGTGGCTGGCACCCTTTAAGGGCATCACCGAAAAACCATACCGCAATGCCTTTTCCAGGCATTTCGGGGGATTTGACGCCATGTATGCACCTTTTGTTTCTGGAGTTGGCATCCGGCGCATCCATCCCTCAAAGCTTGCCGACATCCTGCCCAAAAACGAAAACCTGACTCCTGCCGTGCCGCAAATCATCAGCACCGACGCAAGGGAAATCATCCTTTTTGGAAATACCCTGCAGCAACAAGGCTATGAACATATTAACTGGAACCTGGGCTGCCCTTTCTCCCGTATTGCCAACAAAAAAAAGGGCTGCGGACTTCTGCCCTATCCTGATATCCTGGATAAAATCCTTGAGGAAGTATTCAGTGAAATAAAAGTAAAGCTGTCGGTAAAAACCCGCCTGGGATATGCCCATGCGGACGAAATTCATAAAGTGACGGAGGTGCTTAACCAATACCCTGTTGAACATGTAATCCTGCATCCCCGCATTGGGACACAGGTATACCGGGGTGAGGTAAACCTGGATGGCTTTGCGGATAGCCTCAGCGCCATCCGCCACCCTTTGATCTATAACGGGGATATTTACAACCTTTCACGCTACCGGGTTTTAGAGGAGCGTTTTCCTGAAATAACAACATGGATCCTGGGTCGGGGTGCACTGATGAACCCCTTCCTTCCTTTACAGATCAAGGGAGTAATGCCGGCAGATGCAGAAAAAAGAGAACGGCTAAGGGCTTTTCACTATGAATTGCTTTCAGAGGCACAAAAAAGCATCAGCCATCCCGCTAAACTTACCGGCTATATGAAGGCCATCTGGTATTATATGAGCGGAGTTTTTGCAGGAGGTAAAGAGTTTTTCATCCGGATGAAAACAACCAAAACCCCGGAAGCACTCAACAATGCCATTGATAAAGCACTGGAGCAACCATTTGCCGGTGATGAAGAACTGGAAAACTACTTTAAAAATGATATCCGCCATGTTGGAAAAGAATCCTGACCAGGAAGGGCGGTTTAAAAAAATTTGTTTTTTTTGCTCATGTAAAAAAAATGGCTTTACTTTACGGGTTTTTCAGGCCATCGCAACTTTTAACCTTGTTAATTCCCCATGAAAAAAGCAAAAAGGCGGCCAAAGCTGATAG
>SLRE01000282.1 GCA_007131125.1 Bacteroidales bacterium
CGACCCCAAACATAATAAAAAATGCAATAAGGGTGAACCCAACCACTTTATTTTCAGGAACCCTGAGCATAATGCCTGCTCCCTTCCCAAACACAAAAACCGTGTATGCCATCCCTGCGTAGGTAACCACGGAAAGTACCGGATGAATCAACGGGATCAGCATGCTGATAAAATATGGAGTGAATGAAGCAGTGAGAAGCATCAGTGTTTTCCTGAAAGATTTATTGGCTTTAAATGAAGGGCCCAGCAGGGAAATCAGGGATGCCCCCACCCAAAAGGAAATGGCAAACCCGGCCATGTTAACAAAAACCAGGTCCTGCAGGCGGATGGGAATTTCGTTCTCTGGGGCAAGTGCGGTATATGTCCGGGCATAAGCTGCCAGGATAATCAGAGGCAGGCCGTAATACAAAAAAAACCTGCCGTAATATTTTTCTTTTTCTTCCATGTTGTTAAAAACAGCTGAAGAAGCGGAAAAAATCCGGAAAAAAATATTGATCACAAATCTGAAATCCATAAAAACGGAGGTTTCTCCTTTTAAACCTGACACCGGAAAGGGCCTTCCGGAACACTGCTCCAAAATTAGGCAAAAAATCGGGATTCCCTATTCCAAAACCCACGGTATTAAAACACGTATATTTTACCCATTGTGCTATCTTTGATGCAGCAACCCTGTAGCGGCAATTTTATGAACTGGCAATCCTGGCTAAACGGCTTTCGCAACTATTTGAGGCTGGAGCGCTCCCTTTCGGATAACTCCATAGAAGCTTATCTTACCGATACTGCCAAATTGTTGCAATACCTTGAGGCAAAAGGTGAGGCAAAGCCCCCAAATAAAGTTGCGCAAAGTGACCTAACAGGTTTTGTGCAATGGATCGGTTCTTTGGAGGTAAGCCAGCGTACACAGGCAAGAATCATTTCGGGCATACGGGCTTTTTTTCGGTATCTGCTCATGGAAGATGTCATCACCCTGAATCCTGCCGCCAATCTCGAGGTTCCCCGCATGAGCCGCAAACTTCCTGAAGTGCTTTCCATTCAGGACATAGAGAAGATCATTGAAGCCATCGACATGAGCGGCCCTCATGCCCACCGCAACCGGGCAATAATTGAAACCCTTTATGGTTGCGGACTTAGGGTAAGCGAACTGGTCAACCTGAAAATCTCCGGCATCAACCTCCGGGAAGAGTTCCTGGTGATAACCGGTAAGGGAGACAAACAACGCCTTGTGCCTCTGGGATCACAAGCCCGCAAGCACATTATGCTATACATGGATACGGAACGCAGGCAAACTCCGGCCATAAAAGGCCACGAAGATTTTGTTTTTCTCAACCGCCTTGGCAGGCAGCTGAGCAGGGTGATGATCTTTACCCTGGTGAAAAACCTATGCCGGGATGCAGGCATCAACAAAACCGTAAGCCCCCATACTTTCCGTCACAGCTTTGCCACCCACCTTGTGGAAGGGGGTGCCGACCTGAGGGCCGTGCAGGATATGCTGGGACATGAATCCATTACCACCACCGAAATATACACCCATCTGAACCGGGAATATCTGCGCGAAAACCTGCTCTCTTTCCATCCAAGGGCAAAAAAATGAAATGGCCGAAAAGAAACTCAATGAAAAGATCCTGTTCCGGAACCCCAATGTTGTATTAAAATGGCAAGCATCCCAAAATTCGGTTCATTAACCCTTTTCTTTAAAGAATGTAACTTCGGGTTTTTTTCCTGGGGTTTTTCCGGCTAAATTTGTAATGAGACAATTCCTTGATTCAGGCCGAATCTGATTTTTTTTAAAGAAAGCAAAATGAGACAAAGGTTCAGGTATTTATTCCTTATCTGTGTTGTTTTTAACTTTTCCTGCCAGGAAGAAAAAGCCGCCGAAGCGTTGTTTGATTTCTCCGGCATAGAGCAGTTCATAGAAATTGCAGGCATCCTGGAGCAGGGGCAGGAGCCTTCTGATATCCAATGGCAAAAGTTATTTTCCACTCCCGGCTACCAGGTACTCACCGAAAGGGAATTTTCCAGGGAGTTTTTCAGAGAGCACCTGCGGATGGTTTTTATGCCCGCAGAAAGGGAAGCCCTTGAGCTTGCCCTGGAAAAAGAAAAAGACCTGCCCTTTCACCGCCGGCATGTCCATCATTTTAAATCGGCAAAAAACAGGATGGATGAGATTGTGCTGCAAATGGAACAGCTCAAAGAACATGCTCCTGAGATTATGGAGGTTTCCCGTAAGGAAGCTTTGAATTACCTTCCCCAAATGGAAGAAAACGGCTTTGTACCTGTTTCTTTTGTGATCTTTTCCAACGATGCCCGGGGTTATACCCCCGTGGTGATCGACATCCTGTTTTCCATAGAATTGGACGACAACCTGCCCCTCTTGTTAGGACATGAGCTTCATCATTATTTCAGGAACCAGATACTGGCCTATGACCCTGACGCGATACTTGCCGAAGACAAATACCTGCTATGGGTGCTGGACCAGATTCAGGCTGAAGGCATTGCCGACCAGATAGACAAAAGAAAACTGGTAACAGATGTGGAAGGACCCCTGCATTTTTTTGCCAATCAATGGGAACAGATGGTAAAAAATGCCCCGGAATTCCTTGTTTTCCTGGATGAGAAACTGGACCAAATGCAGGACACCGCAGAGCAAAGACTATTTACCGGGCAGCAGTTGAGAGAAAATCTTCCCATGAGCGGACATCCCATCGGGTTTTATATGGCCAACCTCATTCTGGAAGAAAAAGGAAAAGGAGCACTAACAGAAGAGGTGGGCAATCCCTTTGCATTTTTCCGCAAATACCAGCAGGTTGCCAAAGCACATCCTGGAGATGCTCCCGTTTTTTCCAGCGGAGCCATGCGGGTGATATCAGATATGGAAGAAAAGTATACCGGACAATAGTTTATCCCGTTACAAGCAGCCTGGCATATTTTTCCCGCGATATGCCAGGAACCAACCATTGAGCTTAGGACTTCCGGCAACTCCCCATTTTTTTAATTCCCTGGCGGGTGAAAGTCACTTCTTTGGACTAAAATTTTTTCTTGAAAAAAAAC